>BBRT01000324.1 GCA_001417715.1 Candidatus Symbiothrix dinenymphae | reverse complement strand
CATTTTCTCACTGGCAATCATCATGCTTTCATCCAATATTTCAGCATATCCCTCTTCATATTCCTCCGATTTGGATTCCTTGTAAATAGAATAACCGCTCTTTTCAACCCAATTCTTGATGCTGGTGTAGCTGGGTATCTTGGGCAGATTCCATTCAAAACGTGCATTGAGATAAATGAGCATTTTTCTCGTGGTTCTAAGTCCCAGGTGACAATGAACATACATTTCGACACACAATGAAACCAGCATGTCTGTATAGCCGTGTCGTGCAATGAGCTCGTGAGAATAATCAGCAAAGCTCCGCTTTTTTTTAACACATTCAGCTTTCAGTTGTGCTGATAACACTTTGCTCTTGCTCTTGTGCAAATCCCTGCTCTTGGCAAGGTCTTTGTTTTTCTGCTTCTCTTCCCGCAACTCTTGACGGCAGGATTGCAACTCTCTCTCTAATTTTTCTTCGCGCTTCGTTTTCATAAATTGCTATTATTTAATTGTTTATAAGGCGCAAAGGTAGTGCTTTTTGATGAGTTTTGCAAATCCGTTTGCACACCCTACCCGTATGGGGTATTGATACTTTCAAAAAAATTTTGTACCTTTGTAATGACGCATATATGAAATATGCAGCTATACCACATCAACAATCCGATTGTTGATAATTCCCGGATACTACAAGCTATTCGCGGGCATAGCCGTCAGGTTAAGGGCGAAAAGCGCAGGGCATGACGGCTATACTTGCGATGTGTGTGTGCTTACAACTCTACCCGTGCGCCTTGTGCATCCGCTTGCAATTCAATGACTTGTGCATCTAATGCTGCTAATTTTTCACGGATGTCTGCCGCGTTTTCCTTGGGGCTTAGCACCAAAATAGTGGGACCTGCACCGCTCAAAACGCAGGCATACGCGCCACATTCGTGCGAAATTTTTCGAACTTCTTCCAATTCCGGCACGAGGGCATCGCGGTATTTTTCGTGAAAGCGGTCTTCTTCCATCAGTTTGCCCGCCAATTTGAGGTTGCCGGTTATCAGGCTTGCCACCATCACATTGGAAATCGCGGATGCCGTGACCGCCTCCGGAAAATCAATCGTCTTGGGCAATACCCCGCGCGAAACGGCTGTCGGCAGGCTGTAATTCGGGACAAAGGCAATGTAGGCACAATCCGGAGCCGCCATCGGCGCATAGTCGAGTTTGCCGTTTTGGAAGCACCCAACCACTAATCCACCCAGAATGGCGGGTGCCACATTGTCGGGATGTCCCTCCATTTTGGATGCGAAATTCAGCATCTCGTGCTTGCTCAATTCCAGATGCGCCAGCTCGTTGGCAAGCAAAATCCCCCCAACGATGGCGGTGGAACTACTGCCCAAACCGCGTGTCAGCGGCACGTTAGACTTCATCACAATCCTGCGAGGCGGCAAATTAGGCGCAAGTGAAAGGGCGGTTTTAACAATTAAATTCGTTTCATCTTTCGGAATGCCCGCACCAAAATCCGAGGCAATCACCCACTTCTCAGTGCGCTCCAACACATCCAATTCAAGGTACAAATTGAGCGCAACCCCAATACTGTCAAACCCACAGCCCAAATTCGCCGATGTAGCCGGCACAATTATTTTCATATTTCTTATTATTTTAAAAATTCATCCAACGCGCCCTTCAACTCTCCTTTTTCAACAATCCCCGTATGGAGCACCCGCTTATTTTTCAACTCCTTGATGTTTTTGGGAATTTCACAACCCGTTTTGTCATAGAGAGCCGCCGCATAATCCGCCGCATTTTCATTGTATATGGCGTGATAGACATCTTGCGGAAATTTATAGGGCGATGCGGTTGACAAAATGACGGTTTTATTGTCAGAACGATGCTTTTCATACACCGAAAATGCCACGGCTGTGTGCGTGTCGATGAGATAGTGATGTTGCGTGTATGCTGTTTTGATGGCGTTTTTCGTTTCTTCTTCCGTTGCGAAATCCGCGACGAATGTTTCTTGAATTTTTTCTAATTGCTGCCGACCGATTTTGAACGCACCTCTTTCTGATAAATCGCGCATCAGCCGTGCAATCGCCGCCGCATTGCCGTCATAGACATCGAAAAGCAACCGTTCGAGGTTGCTGGACACGAGGATGTCCATTGAGGGCGAAATTGTTTTGTGAAATTCGCGCTTGATGCTGTATTCACCCGTTTGGATGAAATCGGTCAGCACATGATTTTTGTTGGAGGCGCAAACCAATTGAGCAATCGGCAAGCCCATCTTCTTGGCATAATAGCCCGCCAAAATATCGCCAAAATTGCCTGTAGGCACAATAAAATTGACTTTTTTATTCGCTTTTGCCACAGCAAAATAACTCGAAAAATAATACACAATTTGCGGCATCAGTCGCCCCCAGTTGATGGAATTAGCGGACGAAAACAGGACATTTGGCTTGGATTTCAGATAATCGCCGTCGTTTAATACCTTTTTTACGGCAGTTTGTGCATCATCAAAATTGCCTTTAATCGCAAAGACAGCCACATTATCGCCCTCCTGCGTCACCATTTGCAACTTTTGAGTATCCGACACGCCATCTTGCGGGTAAAAAACGGCTATGCGGGTCTGCGGCACATTCGCAAAACCCTCCAGCGCAGCCTTCCCCGTATCGCCGGAGGTGGCAACCAAAATCACAATCTCAGCACCCTCATTCCGATTTCTCAGAGCCTGAGTGAGCAGTCGCGGCAAAATTTGCAACGCCACATCCTTGAAAGCAGACGTCTTCCCGTGCCACAATTCCAAAAAACTCAATTGGTCGGATATGTTAGTCAGCACCGACGGATTGAACTCGCTATACGTCTGTCGCACAATGTTTTGAACATCATTTTTTTCAAAATCAGTCAAAAATTGGTTGAAAATAGCACTCGCCATCTCAATATAAGTCTCGCTACCGGAAAAATCTATTCGGGGAAAATCCACCGGCACAAAAAGCCCGCCATCATCAGCCAACCCCTTTATCAGCACCTCGCTGCTGCAATATTTGCGCCGAGCACCATCTCTCGTTGAAATATAATCCATCATTTTAAAAATTACAGCCGCAAAGATACGAAATAGTTATGAGTTATGAGTTATTTTTTTAGCCAGAATACCGCTGAATGTTAATGCGGTTGCAAAAAAAACTCACAACTCATAACTCATAACTCATAACTATTTCGTATCTTTGCGCCCGAATTGGAGTTAAAACTGCTAAAAATGGAGGCAATGATGATAAAATTGAATGTGTGCCGACAAGCGCAACTGCTTGTGGCTCTGCTGTTTGTGATGATTGGAATAGTGTCTTGTGAGGATGTGAACCCCGCTTTGGCAAGCGCGGAAAAAACGCAGGATGCGCAAGATACGCAGGAAGTAACGTTTACGGTGGACTTTCCCGACAACGGTTTTGCGCCCGAAACACGTGCCATGCAGACCTATTCGGATGCTACCCCGCTGGAAAACAGGGTGTCATCTATCTGTGTGATGCTTTTTGACACCGAAAACCGCTATATGGATACACTGATGGTGCCCGGAAGCAGCATCACCAGTCAGGGATATTCCGGCGAGCGCAAAACATTTTCCATCAAATTAGTGAAAGGCACCTACGGAACAATTGCGTTTTGGGCAAATGTGGACAATATATTGCCGACTATTCGCGCTTTCATGGCGTCGACTTACAATAAATCGTTGATACAGAGCTATATGTTTAATCAAACGACCTCCGGCAAAGTGAGTTTCAATGACATCCCGATGTATGGGGAGCTGACCAACGTTACCGTCACGGCGGCGGCCAGTTCGGGCAAAACCGTAACCTTGTATAGGTCGGTTGCCAAAATCAGCGTCACGGTTGCCAACACGCCCAACAATCAGCTATTTAAATTAGAAAAAATATACGTTTACAACACCTACAGCAAGGGCAGGGTGGCACCATACAACATCAACGCAGCGGCTGCATCCATCAACAGCGGCTGGCAACGCACAAACACATTAGTGCCATTGGAATACAAGGCCGGCATCGCGGACGACGCCACCGAGTTTCTCCTCTTCGAGGCAAATAATGTGGCTGATGCGGACGGCAACCTCCTCAAGGATGCCCAGCGCACATGTTTGGTGCTGAAAGGTTGGTTTACCGATACGATAGAGCACAAGCCCGAGGTGCGGTTGTTTGAAACCTTCTATCGCATTGATTTTAAGGACAGACAAGGAGACAACATCGACATCGTGCGCAACCACAAATACAAGGTCAACACCAGATATGTGGGCTGGAAAGGCGCAAACTCGCTTTTTGATGCTTTCAACGGGATTGACGACCGTGTGCAATATGGTGAAAGCACCGAAACCAGAGCAGCCTCTGCCGCAGGTGCTTCGGGCAGAGACAAATCAATCCACGTTACGATTGAATATTAACGCAAACAAAAACTACAAGGGCTGTCATTGCGGGCTTGACCCGCAATCCCCTGAAAAGGAGCCGGATGTTAGGCAACAGAGCAATGTAAACAAGGGATTGCGGGTCAAGCCCGCAATGACAGACCTCTTAATCACCCTCCATGACAATTCTTATACTTCTTCCCACTCCCGCAGGGGCAAGGGTCGTTGCGCCCGACGGTCTTCTCTGCCCTAAAAGGCTGGGGCTTTTGCGGCTCGCGGGTGTCGCGATTTGCCACATTGCTTTGCAGGCGGCGACCGTCGGCTAACTCGTCTTTCTGCGTTTGGTAGCGCGAGAAGTCGGTTTTTTGTTCGGGGGCGGCTTGGCGCATTTCCGGCTCGCGCATAGGGAGTTGCCCGCGCATGAGGACGGCTACCGTTTTGCGGTTCATACTGTCCACCATCGCCTTGAAGAGGTTGAACGATTCGAGTTTGTAAATCAGCAACGGGTCTTTGTTTTCGTAACTTGCGTTTTGTACCGAGTGGCGCAGTTCGTCCATCTCGCGGAGGTGCTCTTTCCACGATTCGTCGATGCTGTGTAGCAAAATCGCCTTTTCAAACGCTTTCACCACCTCTTTACACTCCGAGTCGTTGGCTGCCTTGAGGTTGCAACTGATATTGTACATTTTCGCGCCGTCGGTGATGGGCACGATGATGTTTTCGTAGCGGTCGCCCTGCTGTTGATAGACCCGTTTGATGTTGGGCGTTGCAAGTTGAATCATGCGGTCGTTTTTGCGCTTGAAACTTTCCATCGCCGCGGCGAAAATACGCTCTGTGAGTTCGTCTGCCCGCATTTTTTGCAATTCTGCCTCGCTCACCGGCGATTCGATTGCCAGGGTCTTGGATATTTCAAATTTCAATCCTTCGTAGTCGCCAAAACCGGCAAAATTGTCGGCAATCGCCACGGAGGTGTCGTAAATCATATTCAGCACGTCCAACCCGATGCGTTCGCCCACCAAAGCGTGCTTGCGGCGCGTGTAGATGACCTCACGCTGCGAATTCATCACGTCGTCGTATTCCAAGAGGCGTTTGCGAATACCAAAATTGTTTTCTTCCACCTTCTTCTGGGCACGTTCCACGGCTTGGTTGAGGAATTTGTGTTCCAGCACCTCACCCTCCTTAAAGCCCATCCTGTCCATCATTCCCGCGATGCGTTCGCTGGCAAAGAGGCGCATCAGGTTGTCTTCGAGCGATACGAAGAACACGGACGAACCCGGGTCGCCCTGACGACCGGCACGACCGCGCAACTGCCTGTCCACGCGCCGCGAATCGTGACGCTCCGTCCCGATAATCGCCAAACCGCCCGCAACCTTCACTTCGGGCGAGAGTTTAATATCCGTACCACGACCCGCCATATTGGTCGCAATCGTAACCGTGCCCGTCTGACCGGCTTGTGCCACAATATCCGCCTCCTTTTGGTGCAATTTGGCATTCAACACATTGTGCGGAATTTTGCGCATATTCAACATACGGCTCAAAAGTTCAGAAATTTCCACCGACGTGGTGCCCACCAGCACGGGGCGACCCGCCGTTTTCAGCGCGATAATTTCTTCAATCACCGCCGCATATTTTTCGCGTGCCGTCTTGTAAACGCGGTCGTTCATATCGGTGCGCGAAATCGGACGGTTGGTCGGAATCACCACCACATCCAATTTGTAGATGTCCCAGAGTTCGCCCGCCTCCGTTTCCGCCGTACCGGTCATCCCCGCGAGTTTGTGGTACATACGGAAATAATTTTGCAGCGTGATGGTCGCAAATGTCTGTGTAGCAGCCTCTACTGTTACACGCTCCTTCGCCTCAATCGCCTGATGCAGCCCGTCGGAATAGCGGCGACCCTCCATCACGCGCCCCGTTTGCTCGTCCACAATCATCACTTTGTTGTCAATCACCACATATTCATCGTCCTTTTCAAAGAGGCAATACGCCTTCAAAAGTTGGTTCACGGTGTGCACGCGCTCCGATTTCACGGCGTAATTCTGCATCAGTTCGTCCTTCTGCGCCTGTTTTTCCTTGTCGTCGAGGGAGGCGTTCTCAATTTCGGCGATTTTGATGCCTATGTCGGGCAGCACGAAAAAGTCGGAGTCGTTGGAATGCCCCGCCAGCAGTTCGTGACCCTTGTCGGTCAGTTCGATAGAGTTGTGTTGCTCATCAATTGTGAAATAAAGTTCGTCCGTGATGATGCCCATATCCTTGTTTTGCTGCTGCATATAAAACTCTTCCGTTTTCAGCATCCGTGCCTTCACGCCCGGCTCGCTCAGGAATTTGATGAGTGCCTTGTTTTTCGGCATCCCCTTATAGGAGCGGAAAAGCAGTTTAAGACCTTCCTCCTGCTGCTTCTCGTCGCTATGTTCAAGCAGTTTGCGTGCCTCGGCGAGCAGATTGTTGGTGAATTTGCGTTGCACGTCCACGATATGCTCGATGCGGGTGCGGTATTCCTCAAACAGTTGGTCTTCGCCCTTGGGCACGGGTCCCGAAATAATCAACGGCGTGCGCGCATCGTCAATCAAGACCGAATCCACCTCATCCACAATCGCGTAATTGTGCTTGCGCTGCACGAGGTCGGCGGGGCTAATCGCCATATTATCACGCAGATAGTCGAAGCCAAACTCGTTGTTGGTGCCAAACGTGATGTCGGCTTCGTAGGCTTTGCGCCGCTCGTTGGAGTTCGGGCGATGCTTGTCGATGCAGTCCACAGACAGCCCGTGGAACATATACAGCGGACCCATCCACTCCGAGTCGCGCTTCGAGAGGTAGTCATTGACCGTCACCACGTGCACCCCGTTGCGCGTCATCGCGTTGAGAAACACCGGCAACGTCGCCACCAGCGTTTTCCCTTCACCGGTCGCCATTTCGGCGATTTTTCCCTTGTGTAGCACCACCCCGCCGAACAACTGTACATTATAATGTATCATATCCCACGTGATTTCGTTGCCGCCCGCCATCCAATGGTTTTTGAAAACGGCGGTGTCGCCGTCGATGGTAACAAAATCCTGTGTAGTAGCCAATTGGCGGTCAAAATCGGTTGCTGTCACGCGGATTTCTTCGCTCTGCGCAAACCGCCGCGCCGTGTCTTTCACAATCGAAAACACCTCCGGCAGGATTTCCTCCAGCGTTTTTTCGTGCGTTTCCGTCACATCTTTTTCGATTTTGTCGATTTCCGCCCACACCCGCTCACGGTCTTCGAGTTCGAGACTGTCGATAGAAGCCCTCAGTTCGGCAATTCGTGCCGTTTCTGTTGCCACGCGCGACTGAACGTCAGCCATCAGTTGCTGCGTGCGACCGCGCAAATCATCGTTCGACAATTTTTCGATATTGGGATACGCCGCAAGCACTCGTTGCACATACGGGTCAATCTCCTTGAGGTCGCGCTGGGACTTATTCCCAAACACTTTTGATAAAATGCTATTAATACTCATTTTCTGAATTATGAATTATTTTTTTCTCTGCTTAGAAACGGCAAAAGTACAAAAATTATTGTGAGTTGCCAAAAATCATTTTTTGACAGCAAATTCAAAAAAAAAGATGTACCTTTGCCCCCGTTTCCTGCCAGAGAAACATATTAGCAACTTTTTAAATTGTTGAAATTTTATAAAAAATGATATATATATGGAAAATCCGATTTTGGGTTTAAAACCTGCTAATGTTTGGAAGCATTTTTATGCTTTGACACAGATTCCGCGTCCTTCGGGACACAAACAACCGGTGGCATCGTTCGTTGAAACGTTCGGCAAGTCGCTGAAGTTAGAAACCTTGCGCGATGCCGAAGACAATATCTGCATTCGCAAGCCCGCTACGAAAGGGTATGAAAATCGCCAACCTGTCATCCTGCAAGCGCATTTGGATATGGTGCCGCAAGCCAATTCCGATGTGAAGTTTGACTTCACGAAGGATGCCATTCAGCCCTACATCGACGGCGAATGGGTGAAAGCGAAAGGGACTACCTTGGGTGCCGACAACGGCATAGGGGCAGCCGCCATCATGGCAGTGCTCGAAGCCACCGACATCGAACACGGACCCATCGAAGGGCTGTTTACAAGCGACGAAGAAACCGGCATGTTCGGCGCAAACGGCATCAAACCGGACTTTCTGAAAGGCAAAATCCTCCTGAATTTGGACACCGAAGACTATGACGAACTGATTATCGGTTGCGCCGGAGGTGTGGACATCACGGCGACATTTACATACTACGAAAAGATGAATGAGCCGAAAGGCGAAAAGATTGCTCTGCGTGTGTCGCTCACAGGCTTGAAAGGCGGTCACAGCGGCGTGGACATCCATTTGGGACGTGCGAATGCCATTCAGTTGATGTTCACCTTTTTAAAAGCTGCAATGACCTGCGATACAGCCTTTTTGTCGTCTGTAAACGCCGGAACGCTCCGCAATGCCATCCCGCGCGAAGCATTTGCAACCCTCGTGGTAGAGGACGAGGAAACGTACGAACTGATTGCAACAATGGTTAAAAACTTCGAGAAAATTTTCAATGAAGACTTTAAAGACATCGAAGATAAAATTTCATTTAAAGTGGAAAAAATTCCTTTCGATAACTTCACTCTGCTGCCTTGGTCGGTTGAAAGAGGATTGATTGGTGCCCTGGTGGGTTGCCCCAACAACGTTATCAACCGTTTTGCATTGATGCCCGAATTGGTGGAAACGTCTATCAACCTGGCGATTGTCAATGTAGGAAATGGTGAGGTTGAGGTGAAATTTTTAGCCCGCAGTGCGTCTGAAAGCAAAAAAGGAGGCATTTGCAATCAAATAGACAGCCTGTTTAGCATGGCACAAGCCGACACTTGCAACTTTTCAGGCTCCTATCCGGGCTGGAGTCCCAATGCCAACTCCCCTGTGTTGAAGACGATGGAAACAATTTTTGAGCAGCAACGTGGCAAAAAACCGCACGTGACGGTGGTGCACGCCGGTTTGGAATGTGGCATCATCATGTCCCACGTCCCCACAATCACCGATGCCGTGTCTTTCGGTCCCACCATCAAATTTCCGCACTCGCCGGACGAAAAAGTGGAAATAGCTACGGTGCAAAAGTTCTGGGATTTTTTGACGGCAGTGTTGAAGCAAGCACCTGTGTAGTTGTGAGTTATGAGGGGCGATGCAGAGCGAGGGTCAAGCCCGCAATGACAGACTTTTCGGGTCATCCCTAATATCTTGAATGTGCCGTGTCCGGCATACCCGAATATTGCTGTCCCGTAGGGTAGGGTGTTCAAACCGTTCTCCATTTTTCCTACGAAGCCAACAGCGTTTTTCTTCTTTTAACCCACATTGCGCACTATCCGGAATAAAGTCGTTGTAAATCAGACTGTTGGAATTTTTCAAAAACCTGTTTGTGTACTACAAATTTTTTCGTTTGGAATGGATATGGGCGATGCCTTAGTTTGTCGTGGAGCAATTTGACTTTGGGACTTGGCTCGGAACATTTTCGCAGGATA
>BBRT01000323.1 GCA_001417715.1 Candidatus Symbiothrix dinenymphae | reverse complement strand
ATCACCACAATGCCCAATTCTTTGTGCGCGGCGTTACCACCTTTGGGTACAAGAACGAGCCGCTCATTCTCATTGATGGTTTCGAGGCAAGCAGCGACGATTTGGCGCGTACTCAACCCGATGATATTGAAAGTTTTTCTATTCTGAAAGACGCGGTAGCTACCGCTTTGTATGGTGCCCGTGGTGCCAACGGTATCATCATGGTGAATACCAAACCGGGGCATGAAGGCAAGGTGAAACTCAATGTGCGTGTGGAAACGAATGTATCTCAACCTACTGCGATGCCCCAAATGCTGGGTGCTGAGGAATATATGCGCATGTACAATGAAGCCTATAGTTCCCGAGATGCCGGTATGGGTGCTTATTACAGTGAACAGAAAATTCAATCTACCATCAACGGTGAAAATCCGATGGTGTATCCCAATGTGGATTGGTACGGCACTTTGTTCAACAAACAAACCTACAATACCAAAGTCAACCTGAATATTTCGGGTGGAGGACAAGTCGCCACTTATTATGTGTCGGGAGGCTATGATAAGGAATCAGGTTTGTTGAAAGTTGATAAACGCAACAATTTTAATAGCAATATTGATATTGACCGTTTTCACCTGCGAAGCAACGTTATTTTTAAACTGACCAAATCGACTACCCTGGATACGAGAATACAGGGGCGATTTGATCGCTTTTCAGGTCCTTATAATTCGGCAAGCAATATTTTTAAAAACGTGATGGATGCCAATCCGGTGGATTTTCCCGCCGTCTATGAACCCGATAATGCCAATCAATATACCAAGAATGCGCTTTTTGGCAATGCTTTCAAAAGCGGCAACGACTTGAAAACAAATCCTTATGCGCAAATGGTGTTAGGATACGAAGACCGAAACGAAAGCACCATTTCAGCGCAGGCTACTTTGCAGCAAGATTTGGATTTTATTACCGAAAATCTGAAATTTCAACTGAAAGGCTCTATCAATACCTGGAGTCTTTATTCCAGCAAACGCAACTACGTGCCGTTCTATTACGCTATCAGTGCTTACAATCAAGTGGATGAAACCTACACCTTGTCCAATTTGAACACCGATGGTCGAGCCAGTTTGAGTGATGTGTATCCCGGACGTGATGCAAGCTCACACTATTATTTTGAAGGACGGTTGAATTGGGACCGTAAATTCGGTGACCACTCCGTAGGATTGATGACCGTGGGTATCATGGATGAATATTCGCTTAAATGCTGGAACAGTCTGTCCATCTACGAAACCCTGCCGGAGCGGAATATGGGAAATTCGGGACGTCTGACCTACGATTATGACAATCGTTATTTCCTGGAATTTGCGTACGGTTTCAACGGCTCGGAAAAATTTACCGGACAGAAACAATTCGGCTTCTTTCCCTCTTTCGGCACCGGATGGTTAGCCTCCAATGAATCGTTTTGGGACCCCATGAAAGACATCATCAGTACCCTGAAACTCAAATTCACTTATGGAAAAGTGGGCAATGATGCGATTGCCGAGAGAAAAGACCGTTTCTGGTTTCTTTCCGACATAGCCGTAGGCAGCGGGGGCAGCTATCGGTGGGGTCAGACTTTTATGACACAATATGGCGGATATCTAACAAAGCGCTATGCCAATCCTGATATTACCTGGGAGGTATCCACCAAGTACAATTTAGGCTTGGAATTAGGTTTCTTAAAAGACGAAGCCTTGAAATTTCAAATTGATGTGTATCGTGATACCCGCGATAAAATTTATCGGAAGCGTGAAAATTTAGGCTCAACATTGGGTCTTGAAGCGGAAATCAGCGGAAATGTCGGTAAAGCACAATCGCAGGGAATAGATGCCTCGCTTGATTACAAACAGTTCTTTGGCACTGATTTATGGGTAACAGGACGCGCCAATTTGACGTATGCCGTCAATGAATATTTGCGATTGGACGAGAAAAATTATGCCGACGAATATCTGAAACATATCGGTCAAAATATCAATCAAGGCTACGGGCTGATTGCCGAGCGACTGTTTGTGGATCAGGCGGAAATTGACAATTCACCTGAACAAACTTTTGGACCTTACCTGGCAGGCGACATTAAATACAAAGATGTTAATAACGATGGCGTGATAAACGACAATGATATTGTGCCTATCGGCTATCCCACCGTACCGGAAATGCAATATGGGTTTGGTTTATCGGCGGGATACAAGGATTTTGACTTGTCATTTTTCTTTCAGGGAAATGCCAGAGTCTCCCTGTTTATTGACGCCACCACAACCGGTATTGCTCCTTTCATCGACCGACGAAATGCGATGTCTATCATTGGCGAAGACCATTGGAGCCCGACAAATCAAGACCCGTATGCTTTCTGGCCACGGTTAGCGGTGGGACCTCAAGAAAACAACCAACAAGCATCCAGTTGGTGGGCACGAGACGCTTCTTTTATGCGATTGAAATCGGCAGAATTTGGTTACACGTTCAAGGGGCTCAAAAAAGTAGGATTAGAAGCCGGTCGGGTTTATTTAAGTACGGAAAACCTGTTTGTAATCAGTGCTTTCAAACTCTGGGACCCCGAAATGGGTAACAACGGTTTGGTGTATCCGCTCAATCGAAGGTTTAATATAGGATTGCAATTATCATTTTAATTAAAATTTAAAAAATTAAAGAATTATGAAATCATTTAGAAAATTTATTCGTACAGACGTGGCGCGCCACGTCTCTACACTCATGGTTGCGGCGATGTTTTTCTTTCCATCGTGCACAGATTATTTGGATGTGGTGCCGGACAATGTGGTGACATTGGAGGATGTTTTCTCTCGGAAAACAGAGGCTTGGAACGCCTTAGCCAAGATATACAGTTATATGCCCAAGGACGACAGGGCTAATTCATCCTGGTTTTTGGGTAACGAGTATATGGTGTCCTATCCTAATGCAACCGGAGACAGGAATATCACTGCTCCGCTCATCATGATGGGACAGCAATCGGCAAATGACCCCTTCTTACCGAGCTGGTCGGCGGTGAAACCTCCCAGGACGGAATGGTTTGGACCGGTAAAGCCACTGTATGAGGGAATTAGGATGTGCAACATTTTCCTGCAACACATTGACGGTATCGGCGATATGACCGACCCCGAAAAGGCCGACTGGGCGGCACAGGCAACATTCCTGAAAGCCTACTATCATTTTGTGTTGCTGCAAAAATATGGTCCCATCGTGATTGCCGATAAGGTTGTTTCGCCTGATGCCATTGATGACGAATTGTTTCAGAGGCGTTCGAAAGTAGAAGAGTGTTTTAAGTACATCATCCGTGTGATGGACGAGGCTATTCCCAACTTAAATACGAGGGCTTCGTCTGATGCCTTAGGTCAAGTGGATAAACTTGTGGCAAGGTCCATCAAAGCCAGAGTGCTCCTTTTCAGAGCAAGTCCTTTTTACAACGGAAACACTTTGTTTAGCACTTTTAAAGACCCTGTTGATGGGCAGCCCTTTTTCCCCTTAGTTGAAGATAAAGAAAAGTGGAAAGATGCCATCGATGCGATTGACGAGGCTATTGAAATCTGTCTGGCGAATGGGGTGGATTTATATACCTACAACGGCAAAACGTATGAATGGGATGCGCCAAATTTTGCAGCCAACCCGGATACGATGAAAAGGTATTATGATGTGCGTATGCTCCTTGTAGACCCGTGGAACAAGGAACTTATTTGGGGTTACAGCAATGTGGGCGGCGACAACAGTAATTTAAATTCCGAGGGAAGTTTGGCTTGTGCGGCACAAATAAGACTGTGGAATGCATATAATTCATCCGGCGGGACCTTCAGTCAGCTATTTGCATGGAATTGGTTGTGCGCTACCTACAATGTAGCAGAAAGATATTATACCAAAAATGGCCTTCCGCTGGATGAGGACGTTGATGTGGACATGTCTACCATCCTTCAACTGACAACGACCCCCGGTCCTACATCAAACCCGGCCGGATACGCGGCTACTCAAGGTATTTTGCGACCGGACTTTGAGACCGTTCGTTTTCATCTCAATCGAGAACCGCGTTTCTACGCCAATTTGGGTATTTCCGGTGGCTATTGGCGTTCGCACGTCAATCCAATAGCGTTGTCGGTGTATGCCGGCACAGACGGTGGAATTAACCAGGGCGGACGTGGGAATCCGAGCGGCGGCAGTGACCAATTTTGGGCTACCGGCATGGGCGTTCAAAAACTCGTACACCCCGAATCCAAAGCCGGCCACTGGGCATTCGTCGTACAAGCACCTATTCCCATTATTCGGTTGGCAGACCTGTATCTGATGCAAGCCGAAGCGTTGAACGAGTATGGGGGTCCTTCTCAACCAGTATATAACGCTCTCAACAAGGTGAGACGCAGAGCCGGCATTCCCGATGTGGAAGTCGTATGGGCGTCGAGCCAAACCAGACATCCGAATAAACATCAGAATAAAGATGATTTGAGGGATATTATTCTCCGCGAGCGAAGCATAGAACTGGCGTTTGAAGGTATTCATTATTGGGATATGCTACGTCACAAACGCTCGGAAGCCGTATTTAACACGCCGATTACAGGTTGGACAATCACAGCCAACAATGCTCGCGATTTCTTTGTCTTGAATCAGGTGCAACCCCGTCGCTTCACCACCAGAGATTATCTATGGCCCATTGATTTGAATGAGTTAAATACTAACAATCGTTTAGTTCAAAATCCGGGGTGGTAAAATGTCTGAACCACGATTTTTACAAGATTAAAAAGATTAGCAAGATGGAAAAAAATGATTATCATGGTAATCTTGAAAATCTTATTAAAATCAAGGTTCAGACAAAAAAAAATTAATAATTAAAAAAAATTACAAATATGAAACAGATAAAATATTTATTTTTGATGACAGTGCTTGTGGCAGGTTTTTATGCTTGCTCTGAAGGCACTCGGTTTGGGATCAATTCCGATGATACCGTTGCTCCCGGCGCACCCGTCTTTGTGGACTATAAACCGTTTTCCGGAGGTGTGACTCTTTTTTATGATTTACCGTCCGATCCGGACGTGCTCAGTGTTGTTGCCGAATATACCAACAACAATCAGACATTCACCTTTTCGGCTTCTTATTTTGTGGATACGCTAAACGTTTATGGTTTTGCCGACTCCACAGAATATACCATCCAATTGTATGCCGTGGACAGGACGGGAAACCATTCTGAGGTGAAGCAGGTTACTGTTGTTCCTTATGCTTCGGTCATTCACAAAGTTGCAGAAACGCTTGTTGTAAAACCCGGGTTTGCCGCTTTTTTCCTGGAATGGGAAAGTGACCCGAATCAAACAGTGAATCTCTATGTGGATTACAGTTTTCAGTTAGGCGGAAAACAACGCGCACTGACGACCGTCATCACCTCCGCAAAACCGAAGGATAGAAGTTTTATCAGCAACTTGCAGTTAGACCCCAGCCAGCCGGTGCATGTCAAAGTCCGAGTGGGCGATGTCTATGGCAATATCACCGGTGCGGCTATAGAAGAGGAATTGTCTTTATATGACGATTATGAAATTCCGAAATCAGATTGGAGTCTCCCTAACCCCAATGAGAATGTATTCGGCGTAGCGATGTGCGATGGAGACAGGTATGAAGGACGGACAAAATATGTGATTGACGGAATTATCGACATAGGCGATTTTCACAATTTTATGACTTGTACTGACGTTACGCCTTTCAGTTTCATCATCAATCTGGGTGACTATTACGAACTGAGCCGCATTGTCACTTACCAGCGTCATGGTACTATCTCCGGCATTACGCCAATTATGAGTCTTGGTCATTATTTTAAAAATGACGTCAATTATTACAACATTAATAAGTATAAATTATATTGTTATGATGAAGACATCCCTGATTGGGTACCTCTATCGGAACACGAAATACTCATCCCCTCTGACCTCGGTACAATAGATTTAGTCAAACTGGCACGAGCGGGACATGTGGCTTATATGTATCCCGATGACCCGAAATACACTAAACCTACGAAATGGCTTCGCTACGAAGTACTTTCAAATTTCGCGAATAACAGTGCAATAGAATATGCTCTATCAGAAATCACGCTCTTTGGTAAGAAACAGTAAAACAATTAAAATTAAAAAGATATGAAAAAGATAATGTATTTAAGTTTTGTTGCAATAGCGATGCTATTCGCAGCTTGTGACAACATGTTTGATAATGCGGAAAAATTCGCCCCCCAGGAGACGACTTATCCGGCGAGGTTTGATTTTGCTCACGCTATCGCGAGTTACAATCGGGTGGAAATAGACCTGCTGGCAGCGGGACGCATTCCGTCAAGTGAAATCAAACTGAGCAAAGCCAAAAAGACCCGTGTCAAATACGACAACGAGGTGATTACCATTGACAGTGTGGTCTCGTGGGTCAATATTACCGGGCTGGAAGAAGCCAGAGCGTACACATTCAAAGTTTATACCGTCGATGATTTGGGGAACGAATCCTTGCCGGTAGAAGCTACTATTGCTCCGTTTACAGATGTTGACTTGGCAGCCTTAGGTGCTAACACGCCAAGAGTTACCATAGCACCGACAGTCATACTGCTTGACTGGCCCAACAGTACGTCGAACTCATCCATGGATTGCGACAGCTTGACGTATGAATACAAAGACAAGAATGGAGTTGACAAAAAGAAAACGACATCCGGCAATGGTGCCATTGCAACGAATCTGCTTATGGGAGAGGATATTGAGATTAAAATCACCTATCATGTCTGGCCCAAAATAGATGGGCAACGCATTCTCGACCAAGTGGATGTAGTACGTACCTTTGCTACAAAAACACAATCCGGCAGTGTTCCTTTTTCTCCGGTGGAACCGACGTTGCTTCAGGCTAATGGAATTAACACTTTTACGGGAGATGCTGTTGCCGGTGTAACAAGTTTGATTTTCTCGCCCGGAACATTAACTTCCTTGGATGATGTGGTCTATTTTCCTTCATTGCACGAATTAGATTTGACCGGTGAGGGCTTGACTTTCCCCATACCAACATTTAGCTACGGCGCGAACGGTTCAACAGGCGGATGTAACTGGCTACCATTCTTGGAACGACATACACTGCCATCGATTGGGGTGTCATCCTTACTGGATTTATTGGATGCAGGCCAAATCACCAAACTACGCTATCATCCCAATTCGTTGGGAATAGATGCATTTTTGGCACCTTACGTAGCAACAGGACAGGTGGAATTGGTCAACCCCAACGAAGTGTTGATGCCTGACGAATTTAGAGTAGATGCCAGTGTACAAAACGCTGCCGGTTGCAGAGCAGTTATTACATTTCCTGCAACGGATGCTCCGACAGGATACGGAGCGAATACTTATAAAATCGAGGTTGTAGCTCCGGAGCCTACGTTGTTGTTTACTTTTCCACCGCAATATCAAATCAACTTGCAGGAATACAGATATCTCAAGTTTAAAGTATATCTGCCTGCCCAAAGTACGCTTGCACCATTTCAAAGTTATGGAGATGGAACGCATGGAAAATACCAAACGGTACGACCTCGAATGATAAACAGGCTCTGGACAGGCTTAGATGGCAGTTCTTGGGGAACGGGTAGTGGTTACTGGGACCAATATTTTTGGATTGCCGACGGCGACTTGGAGACATGGGTGGATATTAGCCTTGACTTAACGCCGCGTAGCGTTGGTCTACACAATCGGGTATTTTGGATTGGATTTGCTATAGAAAATGGTAATAATCCTCCTGAAGCGTTGCTCTTAGGTGCAAATATCGTCTATTATATATCGGATATACGATTTACAAAATGACGAAACGTTCCGGGGCAACCGTAGATTTGACGGTTGCCCCGGAATTTTTTTTTTGCATTTCGTTTTGACTTCCAATTATTTTGCCTATCTTTGCGGATATTTATAAAATGAGAAGTCATGAAGAAATTACCAATTGGTATTCAGTCGTTTGAGAAGTTGCGCGATGAAGGTTGTTTGTATGTGGACAAAACGAAAGAAATACTCCAACTTACAAGTTCAAATATCGTGTTTCTCTCACGCCCGCGCCGCTTTGGAAAGTCGCTCCTTGTGAGCACCTTGGATTATAAAGATTAGTAAGATAGAAATTAAAAAACAAATTATTTACATAATGAAAAAAACAGGTATTTTATTTTTAGCAACAATCCCCTGCTTGTCGGCTATTTCTCAACCGACAAGTAGCGGTTATCCCATCAACCCCGTACCATTTACGTCGGTGAAAGTGACCGACCAGTTCTGGGGACAACGGCTGGTAGCCAGCCATGAAGTGACAATCCCGTTGGCTTTCGGCAAATGTGAAGAAACGGGGCGGTATGAAAATTTTCACAAGGCTGCCCATCCAAGCCCCGATTATAAAGTGGTTGGATTTTCTTTCGATGACACGGATGTCTATAAAACCATCGAAGGTGCTTCTTATTCCATGCAAACATGGCCCGATAAGAAGTTGGCGCGTTACATCGACAGTGTGCTCACCATAGTCGCCGCCGCACAGGAACCGGACGGCTATCTTTACACCGCGCGAACGATGAATCCGCAACATCCGCACCATTGGGCAGGTCATGAGCGATGGGAAAAAGTGGAAGAAAGCAGCCACGAATTTTACAATCTGGGACATTTGCTGGAGGGCGCAATTGCCCATTATCAGGCGACCGGCAAAAGGAATTTTTTGGATATTGCCATCCGGTATGCCGACTGTGTAGAACGGTCGATCGGAAATAAAGCCGGTCAGGTGGAACGTGTGCCGGGGCACCAAATTGCAGAAATGGGATTAGCCAAGCTTTATTCGCTCACGGGCGAAAAGAAATATCTTGATTTGGCAAAATATTTCTTGGACAAACGGGGTTATACAACAATAAAGGGCACTTATACCCAATCGCATAAACCCATTTTGGAACAGGACGAAGCCGTTGGGCATGCCGTACGCGCCGGTTATATGTATTCGGGAATTGCCGATGTGGCAGCACTCACGGGCGATACGGCTTACATCCACGCCATCGACCGCATCTGGGACAATGTGGTGTCGAAAAAGCTCTACATCACCGGTGGAATAGGCGCCCGCCACAGAGGAGAGGCATTCGGCGATAACTACGAATTACCCAATCTGACGGCTTACAACGAGACTTGTGCAGCCATCGCCAATGTTTATTGGAACTACCGTTTGTTTCTGTTGCATGGCGAAGCTAAATATTTCGACGTGCTGGAACGCACCTTGTATAATGGTTTGATTTCCGGCGTTGCGCTGGACGGCGGTACATTTTTCTATCCCAATCCATTGGAATCGGATGGCAAATACAAATTCAATTCGGAAGGTACGCTTGTCCGCCAGCCATGGTTTGGATGCGCCTGCTGCCCGTCGAATGTCAGCCGTTTCATTCCTTCCCTGCCGGGGTATGTGTATGCTGTGGACAACAGCGATGTATATGTGAATTTGTTTATGGGCAATACGGCAGAGTTAACTGTGAGCGGGAAAAAAGTTTCATTGACCCAATCAACCGATTATCCATGGAACGGAGACATTCATATAAAGGTGTCACCGCGTTCAAAGCAACAATTTACATTGAAAGTGCGCGTACCGGGTTGGGTGCAGGGAGAAGTCGTTCCAAGCGATTTGTATAAATATACCGATGGAAAGAAATTGTCTTATACCATAAAAGTCAATGGAATACGGGCAGAAAGCACACTCGACAAAGGATATTTTGCGATTTCCCGTCAATGGAAAAAAGACGATGTAGTGGAAGTGCATTTCGACATGGAACCGCGCGTAGTGAAAGCCAACGACAAAGTGGAAGCCGACCGCGGAAAAATATCTATCGAACGCGGTCCCATTGTTTATTGTGCCGAATGGGCAGATAATGATTTTGA
>BBRT01000322.1 GCA_001417715.1 Candidatus Symbiothrix dinenymphae | reverse complement strand
CCGGTCACTTTCACGCCGGTTTTGGCTTTCGCCCAACCCCACACAGCCACCTGCGACTGCTGTTGCAGCACCATATTATCCCCGAACACAGCAGGGAGTTTCACATCGGCTTTCACCTGAAAAGCCACTGTTGCTGTCAAAATCATGGCAGCAAACAAACGTTGAATGAATTGATATTTGCTCATTTTGTTGAAATTAAAATATTTAAAATTAAGGCGCAAAGATAGATAAAATTTTTTATAATATGATGTTATTGCTAACTCAGAAAAAAAAACTACCTTTGCGGTCGGTAAATTTACAGTTGACAAGTATGAAAAAAGCAGTATTCGCGTTGTTTATCAGTCTGGTCGTCCCAACGGTTTGGGGACAAGACAGTTTGAAACTTACACGCCCGCAAGAGCCTGTGAAGCCTTATCCTTATCATGAGGAGGAGGTTGTGTTTGAAAACACGGTGGATGGCATCACTTTGGCAGGAACGTTGACTCTGCCTAAGGAAGACGGCTATTTTCCGGCGGTCATATTGATAAGTGGCAGCGGGGCACAAAATCGGGACGAGGAGCTACTGGGGCACAAGCCTTTCCTTGTTTTGGCAGATTTTCTAACGCAGAACGACATTGCCGTTTTGCGCTTCGACGACCGAGGCACAGGTGCTTCTAAGGGTGATTTTCAAACGTCCACAACGTTCGATTTTTCAAATGATGTGGAGGCGGGCGTCAAATATTTGCAAACGCGAAAAGAAATCAACGAGAACCAAATTGGCTTGGTGGGGCATAGCGAGGGCGGGATAATTGCGCCGATGGTTGCGGCGCGCTCTAAAAGCATCGCCTTTATAATCCTGCTGGCGGGTCCCGGTGTGCGGGGCGACCAACTCCTTTTGATGCAGCAGGAAGCCATTATCAGGGCATCCGGGATGAGTGATTCTGCCCTGCAAGCGGCAAAAGCAATCAATACCAAAGTGTTTGACATCGTTGCCAAATCCACCAACCCAAAGCAATTGACAACCGACCTGACAGCCGTTCTGAAACAACTTTTGAAAGATAATCCTGCCGCTAAACCGCAAGGAATGAGCGACAGTGATTTTATTGAGGCAACGGTCGCACAAGTTTCCGCCCCGTGGATGCAATATTTCATCAAATATGACCCTGCACAGGCATTGGAAAAGGTGCAATGCCCCGTTTTGGCACTTGCCGGCTCAAAAGATTTGCAAGTGCCGGCAACAGTAAATTTGGAGGCAATAAAAGAGGCATTAGTTAAGGGGAAAAATAAAAATGCGTCCGCAAGAGAAATCCCCAATCTCAACCATTTGTTTCAGGAATGTGCGACAGGCTTGCCCTCCGAATACGCAACGATAGAGCAAACGTTTTCGCCCATCGCCTTAGAAGAAATTTTGCAATGGCTAAAGTATGGGCAGGCGGATGAGTTGAATTAGTTTTTTTTCCCTGCACAATCCTTCTGGCAAGATTTTTGATAGTATTATGCAGATAAACATACGAATTTGCGATTATTATTGAAAGGAGGATTGATTATGGGCAAGAAAGATTTAAAAAAGGCAACAGACGACCTGACAAATCAGCAGAAACCGGAAGAAATTTTGGAAACAACTGACAATTTGGCAGATGTGGCGACTGCGGAGGAGGCTGAAAGTGTTGAGGAAGTGGTGGAAACGGTGGAAGCGGAGGAAATAGTGGAACCGGACGCCGCCAAAGAATTGGAGCGCGTGAAAGATGCTTACCTGCACCTGATGGCTGAATACGACAATTACCGGAAGCGCACCATCAAGGAAAAAGCCGACCTCATCAAAAATGGCGGCGAGAAGACCCTCGTAGGACTGCTACCCATCATTGACGATTTTGAACGGGCGTTGGACACGGTTGATAAAGCAACCGATTTGGCTGCCGTGAAAGAGGGTGTGGACTTGATTTATCAAAAATTCATCGCTTTCCTGACTTCCAACGGCGTGACGGCGATGACAACAGTCGGCGAGGCGTTTGACCCCGAACTGCACGAGGCGGTGGCACTCGTTCCCAACCCCGATGAGGCTCAAAAAGGCAAAATCATCGACAATTTGCAAACCGGATACACATTAAACGACAAGGTCATTCGCCATGCCAAGGTGGCTGTAGCAGACTGACTGACAACACGATAGATGGCAACAATAACGAAGCGAGATTATTACGAGGTGCTGGAGGTGTCCCGTAGCGCAACAGGAGAGGAGATTAAGCGTTCTTACCGCCGAAAAGCAATTGAGTTTCACCCCGACAAAAATCCGGGTGACAAGGCGGCAGAAGACAAGTTCAAAGAAGCCGCAGAAGCCTACGATGTGCTCAGCGATGCCGGCAAGCGCAGTCGCTACGACCGGTTTGGGCACGCCGGTGTGGGCGGTGCAGGCGGTGGCGGCAGCTGGACGATGGAAGATATTTTCCAACAGTTCGGCGATGTTTTCGCGGAACATTTTGGCGGCAACGGTCGTTTTGCCACCTTCACAGCCGGATTTGGCGGTGGCAGAGGGCAGCAGCAACGCTACGTCAATCGCGGTTCAGACCTCCGCGTGAAAGTCAAACTGACCCTCAACGAAATTGCTGCGGGCGTTGAAAAGAAAATCAAGGTGCGCAAATATGTTGCCTGCCAACAGTGTCGCGGCAGGGGTGCCGAAAACGAGCGCGCCTACGCCACTTGCCCCACCTGCCAGGGACGCGGACAAATCATCCAAACCATCAACAGCGTCTTCGGACGGATGCAAACTGCCGCCGAATGTCCGCATTGCAATGGCGAAGGCAAACGCATTGCGCAAAAATGCCCCCGTTGCAGCGGCGAAGGCATCGTGCAAGACGAAGAAATCATCACCCTAAAAATTCCCGCAGGCGTGGAAGAGGGCATGCAAATTGCCTTTCGACAGAAGGGCAACGCGGCGCGGCGCGGCGGCGTCAACGGCGATTTGCACGTCCTCATCGAGGAGGAAGAGCATCCGGAACTGATTCGCGACCAGCAAGACATCATCTACAACCTCCTGCTCACGTTCCCACAGGCGGCAATGGGGGCTTCGCTCGAAGTCCCGACCTTGGACGGCAAAGCCAAAATCAAAATTGACCCGGGCACCCAGCCGGGGAAGGTGTTGCGACTGAAAAACAAAGGTTTACCCGCCATCAACCGCCACGGAACAGGCGATTTGCTGGTAAATATCTCCGTTTATGTGCCGGAAAACCTCACTAAGGAACAGGAAAAAAGCATTTCAGACATGGCTAATCTGCCCAATTTTCAGCCCACCGATGCAGCGAGGGAGTTTATTGAACTTAAATTTCGGAATGTGTTCAAATAACAAATGATGGCAAACGGCGGATTTTCATTCAATAAAAGGCAGCGACGGAAGCCGGGCATTAGTTCCAGTGCTTCGGCTGATATTGCGTTTTTGTTGCTCGTGTTCTTCCTGATAACCAGTTCGTTAGATATGCAAACGGGGATTTATCGTCGCATGGATGCCACCGCTGCCGAAGATGCCCTCAAGCAGCGCACTAACATTCTGGAACGCAACCTGTTAGAACTAACGATTGACGAAAACAGCCAACTCATTTACAACGACTCGGTGTTTGACACCAACAATCTGCGCGAGTTGAGCAAAACATTCATTGCCAACCCCAACCGGGTTGATTTTTTGCCCGAAGACCCATCCAAACACGTCATCAACCTGAAAATCAGCAGAGAAGCCAACTACGAAACCTATCTGCTCGTGCTGAACGAACTGACCGCCGCCTACAACGAACTGCGCAAAGCAAGCAACGACACCCTCCGCACACTGTACCCAATGCACATTTCCGAAACAGAACTCGCTGCTAATCAAACGAAAGGAGGCAAACCATGAACCGTTTTCGCCGCACCAAAAATCAAATGTCGTTTGAGATAAACACGGCATCCTTGCCCGATTTGGTATTCACCGTCCTGTTTTTTTTCATGATTACAACTCATTTTCAGACCGTTCCCAACCAGTTAAAAATTGATGTGCCAACAGCCACCGAATTGCAAAAGTTGCAAGAAAGGTCGCTGATTATTTACATCATGGTTGGGGGAGATAAAATACAACTCAACAAGGAAATTATCACATTGGAACAACTGCCGGAAAAGTTGCAAAATCTGAAAAATAACACCCCCGAAGCTGACCGCTCCCAACTGACAACCATCCTCAAAATGGACAAAAACACACCAATGGGCTTAGTCAATGACATCAAAAACCACCTCCGCAAGGCAGAAATTTTAACCATCCACTATTCAGCCAACCGTCATTTAGCCACATCCGCCAAAAAGTTGTAAAGCGGATTGAGCGGCGCAAACTGTGCTTCCATCAGCGAAACTAAGTCATTGGAATAGAATGTTTTGTCAATCCCCAGACTTTTATGCAGCCACAGTCCTTTGCACTGTATCCAAGGTTGAAAATACTCATCTAATTCATTGGGAATAGGGCGTTTGTAAGCATCGCCGCCCAATTCAAATTTGTGCTTTCCGGTCAAATCTTTTGTGATTTGCTTGAAATGTTCGGGGGCAAATTGGATTGCCTCGCGGTATTCTGTCATCGTTTTGGCACCGGCGTTGAACATTCCCATGCCAATGCTGATGCCATTTTTTCCGATTTCTAAATAAAATCCGGGAAAAGAAGCCCATGCCGAGTCGTCGCTATGGGGGAATGGTCGTTGAAACGAAATCCACATGTGCTCCTTGTAGGGTGTTTTGTCCTTTGAAAAACGAATGTCGCGATAGATGCGCGACACCATTTTGGCAGGATTCAATAGCATTTCCGCATCCATCGCGTAGAAAAACGGCGACAACGCCAAAGCCAAAGCCTTCAGCGGCTCCAGCACTGCCGTTTCGTAAATCTTCTTGTTGGCATCAAACCACGGCTTGTGGTTGTTGTCGTACAAGTCCCTGAAAAATTGAAATGTTTCGGGCGAAAAACCTGTGAATGCTTGTGTTTTATTGCTCATATTTTATTGCTCATATTCCCAATGATTTTCTGACGGCAGCGATTTTCTCGGTCGCCGCCATTTCCGCCGCCGCGATGTCGGCTCGCGATGCCACTTGCCCCGTTACTTCGATGTAAAATTTGATTTTCGGCTCGGTGCCCGAAGGACGGATGGACACTTTCGTGCCGTCTTCCGCGAAGTATTGCAGCACATTGGATGTTGTTGCCATATCGAGCGTAACGTGTTCGTTTTCAGCCACATCGTAGCCTGTTTGCTTTGCAAAATCCTTGATGAAAGAGATTTTTGAGCCTGCCAACTCGAGCATGGGGTTTTCGCGGTAATTTTTCATCATCGCTTCGATTTCTTCCGCGCCCGATTTGCCTTCTTTCACTACTGACACGCCCACTTCCTTTGAGTAGCCGTATTCGACATAGATGTCTTGCAGCAAATTATAGACGGTTTTGCCCTTGTCGGCTGCCCACGCGGCGATTTCGGCGAGTAGCATACAGGCAGACACGGCATCTTTGTCGCGCACAAAATCTTCCGCCAAAAAGCCGTAACTTTCTTCGCCACCGCCAATGTAGGTGCGTTTGCCCCCGTTTTGCTTCATGATGTCGGCAATCCACTTGAAGCCGGTGTAAACATCGTACAGTTTGACACTGTGCTTTTGGGCTATTTTTTTTACCAATTCTGTTGATACAATGGTCTTTACGATGTATTCGTTGCCTTTCAGTTTGCCCAATTCCTGCCAGCGGGTGATGAGGTAATAGAAGAAAATCAGCAGCGTTTGGTTGCCGTTGAGCGGCACAAACTCGCTTTTGTCGTTGCGAACTGCCACCCCGACCCTGTCTGCATCGGGGTCGGAAGCCATCACCAGGTCGGCACCTGTTTTGATGGCTCTTTCTACCGCCATTTTCAACGCAGCCGCTTCTTCGGGGTTGGGCGATTTCACGGTCGGGAAGTCGCCGCTAATCACGTCTTGTTCGGGCACAGAGATGATATTCGTAAAGCCTAATTCCTTTAAAGCCTTTGGAATCAGCGTGATACCTGTGCCATGGATGGGCGTATAAACAATTTTGATGTCTTTGTGCTTCTGAATAGCCTCTTTGTCGAATGTTACCGCTCCCAACAAGTCCTTGATATACTCGTTATCTATCTTGTCGTCAAGCAGTTGTATCAATTTGGGGTTGCCTTTGAATTGGATGTCTTTCACGGACGACACCTCATTGACTTCGGCGATGATGTTTTTGTCGTGCGGCGCAATCACCTGCGCGCCGTCGTCCCAGTAGGCTTTGTAGCCGTTGTATTCCTTCGGATTGTGCGATGCCGTGATACATATTCCGCTCTGGCAACCAAGTTTACGAATGGCGTAGCTAATTTCCGGCGTGGGTCGCAAGTCGGGAAACAGATACACCCGGATGCCATTGGCGGAGAAAATGTCGGCGGATTTTTCGGCAAACAGGCGGCTATTGTTGCGACAGTCGTGCCCAATCACCACGCTGATTTGCGGCAGGTCGGCAAATTCTTTCTTCAAATAGTTTGCCAAACCTTGTGTAGCGGCACCCACCGTGTAGATATTCATGCGGTTGGAGCCGGCGCCCATGATACCGCGCAGACCGCCGGTGCCAAATTCCAAATCTTTGTAAAATGCGTCGATGAGGTCTTTTGCATTCTTTTTTTTCAACAACACCTGCACTTTCCGACGTGTATCGGCATCGTAATCACTTGCCAACCAAGCATTTGCTTTGACCTGCATTTGTTTTAACAATAACTTGTCTTCCATAATTTTTCAATGTTTGATGCTGCAAAGTTACGCAAAATTTTTATATCTCTCAATCTTTTTTTTAGCAGATTTTTTTCCGGATTTGGCAAATAATTAAAAAAAGTGTAGCTTTGCAGTCTAATTTTTTATACAATTTATCATGAACAATTATTCTTATGTTATTGGAGTGGATATGGGGGGTACTCATACCGCATTTGGAGCTGTGGATGCGCGGGGACATATCCCTTGCCGCGGACAGATTTTGACCGGCGACTATTCGACCGGTGAGTCTTATACCAACGCATTGGGCGATGCTATCAACAAACTTATCGAGGAAAACGACCTCACCGGTAAGGTACGGGGCATCGGTATGGGGGCACCAAACGGCAATATGAACGACGGCACGATTGCCAAAGCGGCCAATATCTCGTGGGCAAAAACGGTTGCCGTGCCTGTTGCACAAATGCTGACCGAGCGCACAGGGCTGCCGTGCAAACTCACAAACGATGCCAATGCCGCAGCAGTCGGCGAAATGACCTACGGGGCAGCCAAAGGGATGAAGGATTTTATCGTTATCACTTTGGGCACCGGACTTGGCAGCGGAATTGTTGCCAATGGGCAACTCGTTGTCGGTCACGATGGCTTTGCAGGCGAATTAGGACATGTGATTGCCATTCGTCACAACGGTCGCCAATGCGGTTGCGGTCGTCACGGGTGTTTAGAAGCCTACGCTTCGGCAACGGGAGTCGCCCGCACCGCCCGCGAAATGTTGGACGAAAATCCGCACCAGCAGTCACTCCTGCGCAATATCGTCTATCACCCCATCACGTCCAAAGACGTTTACGACGCGGCTAAGCAAGGCGACGAGTTGGCAATTAAAATATTCAATTTCACGGGGGAATTGCTCGGAGCGGCTTTTGCCGATTTCATCACATTTTCAAGCCCGCAGGCAATTATTCTCTTTGGAGGCTTGGCACATTCAGGCGATTTCCTGTTGAAACCATTGCAACAATCACTGGATAAGCACATTTTATCCGTCTTCAAAGGAAAAACCCAAATTGTGATTTCGCAACTCAACGATGCAGAAGCCCCTATCTTGGGCGCAAGTGCGCTGGCTTGGGAATAGTGACAAAGCATCTTTCAATTGTCTGAACTGTGATTTTAAGACTAAAATCACAGTTCAGATTATTTCTTCACGACTTTCAAAGTTTCATACCCTATTCGCAGCAGATAAACACCGTTGGGATGTGATGACAAATCTACTTGGCTTTCGCGGGTGCGTTGCAACAATTCGCCCGCGAGATTGTACACTTTTACTTCTGCACCATCGGCGTTGTTGATATAAACCATGCCTGTGGTTGGATTTGGATGTACCGTAACGGTGTATGGCTCTGTCTCTACGATGCCGGTTGCTCTACTTTCTGCGTAGGTTGCAACTGTAGAAATGACTACGTTATCTATCGCACCGGGTGTTTGTCTTCCGGCGAGGGTATTGTTTCTCCATGTGAATACCAAGCGTTTGGTGGTACCCGCCTGATAGGATGTCGGCAGAGCAACGACTGCTTTTTGCCATGAATCCGATAGATTGCAGGTATCCAGCGGCTCTTCGCTCATCAGTGGTACACCGGGTATCGGTGTGGTAGATGTTTCCACTAAATAGACTGTCAAACAGTCAATATTCTCTTCGCCAACACCTTTCCAATCAAAGCTAAGTATGTAGGCATTCGGTGAAGCGGGGAATGTGATGTCGCGATAGAGGTGTACCACACTGTAACTGCCAAGCGTGTAGGCATTGCTGTTGCCATTATCGTTGGATATGTAGGCTGATTGACTGCCTTCGTAGCCTGTTGCCACACCCACAAACCACTTGTTGGCTTGTTCTCCGTTTGCAAACGTCCAACCGGAGAGGGTGGTGCCGCTACCTGTTTCAAATGTTTCAAGCAGTGGTGTAATTTCCGTATCGCCGTCACCGTCATCATCACCGTCACCGCCGCCATCATCACCGTCATTACCGTCACCGTCATCACCGTCATCACCGTCACCGCCGTCATCATCACCGTCATCACCCTCACCGCCGTCATCATCACCGTCACCGTCATCACCGTCACTGCCGTCATCATCACCGTCATCGCCGCCATCATTACCGTCACCGTCGTCACCGTTGTCATCACCATCATCGGCTACGATAATAAAGTCTTTCCATACAGGGGCTACTTCGTACAACGGCTTTGCTGCGGAAGATACGGTGAGTGTAATACGACTCCTATCCATATTATAGAAAACACCATTATCATGCTCAAGAAAATCACTATCAATAGTAGCAAGAACCTGCGGCGTAGCTCTGCGATTAATTATGCTCTTGAGATTATAGTTCTCTGCAAACGTATAACCACCGGATATGCTGTCCAAACTTGCAGGCAAGGTAAGCGACTCAAAGTTGCCACGAAAGAATGCATGATAGCCGATGTGTGTCACGCCCTCCGGAATGGTGAGTTGTGTGAAACCATCGCAAATATAAAATGCAAAGTCTTCTATGACAACAATGCTTTCCGGCAAGGTAAGCGATGTGAAACCTGAACATTGGGAAAAAGCATCTTCACTTACAGAGGTTAAGCCGGTCGGCAAAATGAGCGCACCGGAGAAACCGTAGCAACCGGCAAACGCTCCCTGACCTATATGGGTCAATCCGGCGGGCAATGTAAGCGCACCCTGTAAACGGGAGCAACCGAGAAACGCCCCTTCGCCTATATGGGTCAATCCGGCGGGCAACGTAAGCGCACCCGCATCTGTGTAAAGATAGCAATTGAGAAATGCCCCATCGCCTATAGAGGTCAAACCTGCCGGCAAGGTAAGCGCACTACTGAGACTGTGGCAGTAGAGGAACGCACTATCGCCTATAGCAGTCAAACCGGTCGGCAATTGCACGTCAATAAGCGATGTCTTGCCTCTCCATTCATTGGGGTAGCTAAACGACCACCGCGGCAACTCGTTAGCCGGGTAAGTTATCTCGCTGCCATAGACGGTTCCTGCATCTCCGGTATATGCGACCACCGTTGCTCCGCTCAAATCCAGTTCTTCCAGCAGTTGCATTTCCAGCGCATCGCGCATAAACCTCACATCGCGGGCATCAATATTACCCGTAACAATGAGTTTTTTCACAAAGGCAAGGTTAGGTTCGTCTTGCAATGTACCGGCATTGGTTAGATGTATCGTTCGTTCGGGTGCGGAAAGTGCCAAAATGGTGCCGAAGTCCTGCCATTCAGGGGCAGCAAGATAGT
>BBRT01000321.1 GCA_001417715.1 Candidatus Symbiothrix dinenymphae | reverse complement strand
ACTTGCCGCCGAACCGACTAAGCCACTGATATAAATAGATTTATCACCCTTTTCAACCGCCGAAAGAACGGCTTTCACGCCCGAATGCGTGGCATAAATCGTCTGTAAAATAGAAGTTTCCAATGTTTTCTTAAAAATTTGTGCAAAGGTAATCAAAAAATCGTAGCCTGCATTATTCCATAAAAATCGCCATTCATCAATTCACTTGATTTCTCGGATGGTGCTCGATAATTTCGCTGCGGAGATAATCGCGGTCGAGGTGGGTGTAAATTTCGGTGGTGGTGATTTTTTCGTGTCCCAGCATGGCTTGAATGGCTCGCAGATTGGCTCCGCCTTCCAGCAGGTGGGTGGCGAATGAGTGGCGGAAGGTGTGCGGACTGACTGTTTTGTGGATGCCTGCCGCCTCTATGCAATCTTTCACGATGTAGAAAACCACCACGCGCGTGAGTGCGGTGCCGCGACGGTTGAGAAACAAGGTGTCTTCAAACCTGGGCTTCACCG
>BBRT01000320.1 GCA_001417715.1 Candidatus Symbiothrix dinenymphae | reverse complement strand
CTCACCGTCGGCACCACCGACTTTCTCCTGAGCCTGCCCAACGCGGCACGCCTACAGGCAGACCAATATACGCATGTTACGGTAACGTTTGCCGACAACACCGCCCGATTGTATATCAACGGGGATTCGGTGGCTACCGCCACCGCCACGGTTACCGCCGCGAGCGAGAGCGCCGCCGCGAGCGCTGCCGCGACCGCGACTGCGGACAGCATTTATCTGGGCAAGAGTAAGGCTTCGGTAGCCGGTTTCACCGGCTTCATGGACGAAGTCCGCATCTGGAAAAAAGCCCTGACGCCGACCAAAATCAAGCAAGACTACGGGCGCTTCATAGCCGGCAAAGAGGCAGACTTGCAAGTCTATTACCGCTTCGACGAACTAAGCGACGATGAGGTCTATGACGCCTCAGCCACCGCCAGCGGCACCACATTCAACGAAAATCACGGCGCCGTTCACACTGCAAGCAATACCAAACATGATTTTCATACCTTAACTAATGCTCCCAATGCAGCGTTGTTGGCAAACCGAGCCATCACCGATGTGAACGGCTCCTATATTCTCAACACTATCCCCTACGCGGGCGATGGCACCTCGTTTACGCTGACGCCGAGTTTGGGCGAAGGCTCAAGTGCGCATCTGTTTGCGCCAACCACGCGAACGTACCATTTCAATGCCGCCAGCCACATCTATAACAGCGCGGATTTTGAAGATAAATCATCGTTCAAGGTATCGGGTAAGGTCATGTATGAAGGCGGCAATTACCCGGTGGAGGGTTGTACGTTCACGATAGACGGCAACCAGTGTTTGTCGAACGGGAAGCCTATAACGACTGCTGCGAACGGTACTTACGAGCTGGAAGTGCCTGTCGGCGTGCACGAATTTAAGGTGGAGAAGCCCGGACACTGGTTTGCCAAAGATGGCAAAGCCTTGTCGCTGACTACCGGACAAAATCTTGATTATCAGAGCGACCGCTCCGGCGTGCATTTCTATGACCAGACACGTGTGAAAGTGATTGGGCATATTGCCGGGGGCATACAGGAGTCCGAGGTCGTTTCGGGCTTTGGCTGGGGTAGAAATAATATCGGGGTGGATTCGTTGGTGTTCACGGCGATTGATAAAGTGGGACAGCCCCGGTTGCGTTATGAAGCCTCCGGAGATACCTTTATTATCAATTTGCACGACAAAGGCGCGTGGCTGCGAAACCCAAGCAGGGAACAACTTTTGGGAGCGGAAGTCGAGGATTTAGATGAGGATTGGCCTGCCCAATATACCAATGACGACGGCGAGGTGGATTGGGATGCAATAATACGCAAAAATGCCGACGCGTTTGGTGAATTTTATTCCGAAACAGACGGTCTGGACGCGTTAGGTTTTCTCTTGGCTCAAGAGGATTATCTTGCCTGGATGAACGACCCCACAGAGGAAGAATTGCAAGCATACGCCTATCTCGATTCCATCGCCGAGATAGACCCGGAACTTGAAGCATGGATGAACAGTCCCCCGTTGGAGTTGGACGCACCTCTCACCGAAGAAGACCGGTTGAGGCTGCAAACCTATATGGACGAGAACGGTGTGTTTGATGTCGCACGATTTATGCAGAACAACGGTATCCCGATGACCTATTTAAATGAAAATGGAGACTTTGATTGGGAGAGATATATAGATGACTTTTTGGCTGCGTATGATGAGGCAGAGGCTGCCGAGGCTGCGTATGAGGCTGCCGAGGCCGCCGCCGCTGCCGCCGCCGCTGCCGCCGACGACGAAGTGGATGGCTATGACATGGAGTGGGAATATGAGATGATGTTGGAGAACTTGGTTGACAGCGATTTTGACTTTGGCGGTTTCGGACAAGAGTTTACCGAGATGAAAATTAATGGCAATGAGGTGACTGTTTATATCAACCAAATCACCGGCGAATATGTGGCGTGGCTATACCCCGAAGTGTATAATATAGAGCCCATCAAAACGCTTTATGACGGCATTATCTATAATGGAAATGAAAGGCTTGACCTGCGCGATGCGCCGGTGGTTGATGAGGCTGCGATGAAAAAAAATACGCTCACTTGGAGCGATTCGGTATTGGTGAACGGGCAGATGCAATTTGTGGAACAGACCGACACCATCCGATACCATAAGGAATGGAACTATATTCATCGTCCGGAACCCATTTACACGATACAGCAGTGGGAGTGGGAGGCGAATGCGAAAATAACAGGCGAGGGAAGTACGGTTAATTATTTTGGTGAAAAAGAGTATGTTTTGCCCGACACAACGCTCGCGCTGGTGAACTTGAACTTGCAGCCGGACGATGACGGGTTTTACACCTTTGGCAAGCCGGTATTCCTGCAAGGTAAATCATATACTTTTGTGATGAATGCGGAAGAATACCATGTCAATCTTAATTCTTTAGACATCATTGCAGAGCCGGCAAAGGATGCTACTTTCAGCATTACATCCACCATCGCCGCAAATTCGGCGCAGGTGAACATTAGTATGGATGCGGAACTTGAAATGGGCATTTATGAGTTTGTGGTTGGCGCGCCGAGTGGTGACGGGGTGTCGCGGTTGTCTACCACGATGACTACCGGAGGACGGTCCTATTATTCGGATAATTTTGGTGCGAAGGGCTTGGAAGCTTACGTGCTGGGCGGAACGGTCACCGGCACCGACTTCCGGACGACGGCGCCTCCGAAAGTGGATTTTGTGCTCCACGACCCTCCCGGTACCAGCAGCTACGCCTATATCAGTGCCGGAACGACGCTGGTGCACACCGAGTTTGATTCGTGGACAGCAGGCACGTTGATGACTTCTAAAAATACGCTCTCGCTCGGCTATTCCACGATGATGGTGCTGGGAGTGATTGGCACGTCTGCCTCCGCTTATGGAACAGGGGGCATGGGAATAGAGACTAACAACACATCTTCGGGCAATGGCTCTACGCAAACAACCTACAGGTTCAACCGGAACTTTTCCACGATGGGTAACCCTGCCATTATGGGCGGTGGTGCCGATGTGTTTGTGGGTGACCCGGGCGATTTGTTTGTTGGGCAGGCGGTGAATACCCTCTATGGCAAAGTCAATGCCGTGGAGATTAGGAAGACATGGGAGTTTACCAATCCGAATAATATTTTTACAGACGAGGTGCCCGGCGCTTTTGACATCGGCAAAATCTCTACCATGGGGGTAGGGGAGAGTTTTGAAACAAGTTTTGCCTACACGGAGTATGAAATAGAGAAAATCATGGTCCCCAAGTGGGTCGATGCCGTCTGGGGAGTGTTGTCGCGCATTGTTATCCCGCTGGACGAGTCCTTAACGAAGGCGCAGAACGACAGTGCCATGTACGCCAAATTGCACGACGATTACGGCGTAGATACTGCGACAATCTCCGCGCCGGTATATGTGTCGCATTTGTATGTCGGTGACACCAATTTTGGAATGCTCAACAGCGATACTTCCGCTTTTCACTCGCAGGCTACGGAGGACGGTGCATCTTCCGGACCAAGCTATACCGTGGTGTGGGACCGCGCCACGCGGGAGATTCTAAGGGCGATGGATGAGCCGAATTTGGGACATCTGGAAGGTCCGACGGATTCGATAGTCATGGCTTACGACCAGATTAACGGGTGGCTCGGCATTTTGGCACAAAATGAATTAGCCAAATTAGCGGGCGACTATACGCAGAATGCCAGCTTTGGTGCCGGCGTGGGTAGCGTAGGCGTCAGCACTTCCCACGACACGCTTTATTCGTATGGCTCAGGCTACAATCGAAACCACCGGGTGTATGTGTCTGCGCACGAAGAAGTGAAGGCTGGCGGCGATTTTGTGTCTGCGCGTAGGGTGGCTACCACCGATGCCGTGCAGGCGCCCGGGAGCGGTAAAACCATTGTGCGTGCGCCTTTGCGTAATTCATGGTGGCAGCAAAGGAAAGAAACGAAAAAATTAAAGAAACAGATGGGAATTACAGGCAACCACAAATATCCTCCCAAAAAGGTTACTGTTCGGATAGGAAACTTTTATTCAGAAGTTGCTTTTCTGACCGTCAGACAACTTCCGGCGAAACACAAGCATCCACTGGTGATACAAAGCCGCTTACTCACTGATGGTCTTATATATTCTGATGCAGTTAAGGATTCAAAAGGAAGAAAACATCGTATGCAACATACACTCTGGAAGATGGACGATGTGGGCAAACCTGTTTTGTATAGCCGATCGGTGGACACCAACGGTAAGATACATCTTAAGAAAATCAGACCTCAGCCGAGTAGGAGGTCCGATGCTTTTGGTAGAATGCCCGTATATGAAACGATACACATTCCGGCAACGATGGGGTGGGAGGTTGATCTGAAACCGAGATTGTCGCACAGATACTCCGATGATGATGAGGTCGCGCACGAAGTATTAGCAGAGATACGTGCATTGGAAAAAAAACACGATACGAAAATTAGAAATGCTGACGGACTTCGTTGGCCCGGTCCTTTCTACTACGACTATGTTCCGGCGAAAACTATAAGGCGGCTTACGATTGACGAATATCGTGGTCCTCACTATTATGAAGGAACACAGACGGAGATGGGGGAGGTTAATCAAGCGCAGAGAGATGAAACCGACGGCTCAATAAGTAGGAGTGGATATATAGCCTGGGTACGAGACAATATTGTAATTGGGTTAGATCGGGATGACTACTTTGGTGATATGGTGGCGTACCGATACTGGAGAAAGAAACATCCGGAGGTTGACCCACTTGATTTCTTCCTTTCTGACGAGTATGACAAATGGGAAAGAACGGCGAAAGGGGTGTTGCCTCCGGTGGCGATAGCACAGGTCTACACCAAGATACAGGTGAAGAAAGAGATAGCTCCAAAGGCAGAAATAGAAGAATACTACACACCTGTAGATCGGCCTAGGAGGCCTAGGCCTGATCCTGGGCCTGGGCCTATCCAAACCCTCTGGGATTGGATTCGCTCTCATCTCCCATCATCTCCCACCCCACCCACTCCACCCACTCCACCCGTTCCACCCGCTCCACCCGCCCCACCCGCCCCTGTGGTGGATGAGGACACTCGGCGCACCCTGACGACAGTGTTTGACAACCTTACTAATCGCACTGAAGATACGAAAAAAAAATCAAGAGAATCTCAGCACAGAAAACGCCGAGAATCCGAGGATTCAAAAAAACGCAGAAGAAATAGCCGAAAATCAAGGGAGGCTGCCGAAAAGGCAATAGATGATGATGCTGAGAAAGAGCGCGAAGGTCCCGAAGATCCCCAAGATCCCCAAGATCCCCAAGGTCCCCGTATAGGACATGCTTACAAAAGGATTTTTGCTGACGATGAAGATGATACTGATGCCCCTGTCCCTGTCAACCCACCCGGCGGCGGCGGCGGCGGGGGCGCCCCCGCCCCCGCCCCCGGCGGCGGCGGCGGTGCCGCTCCCGACGGCGGCGGCGGCGGTGCTGCTCCTGACGGCGGCGGCGGTGCCGCTCCCGACGGCGGCGTTTTAGGCGGCGCCGGGGGCGGCGTCGCCACCACCCAAGCCGAAATTGACGCAAACACCAGGAGAATGCGCCTCATCGGCGCAATCCACGGCCAAGACCGCACCTATGACGATCACCCTCACACACCTTGGCGCTATGACGGTCGTAATTGGTCTGGTGGTGTTGGCGCGCCTCCTCCAGAGGTCTTACTGAGATACCAGGGAAAACTCCGCAACGAAGACGGCACCGGCGGCGGCGGCGATGGCGATGGCGATGGCGGCGGCGGCGGCGGCGATGGCGGCGGCGGCGAAGGCGAAGGCGGCGAAGGCGGCGGCGGCGAAGGCGGCGGCGGCGAAGGCGGCGAAGGCGGCGGCGAAGGCGGCGAAGGCGGCGGCGAAGGCGGCGAAGGCGGCGGCGAAGGCGGCGAAGGCGGCGACGGCGGCGAAGGCGAAGGCGAAGGCGAAGGCGACGGCGAGCCTGATCCCCCCGTACGAGGCCGAGGCGATCGAAAAGATGCAGAATATGAGCATGGAACAGGTTATTGGTATGGTCCTGGCGGATGGTATGATCCCGATGACAAACCCATAGACGAATCCAAAGTTCCCGCCAACGTCAAAGAAGACAGATTAGGAGGCGGCCGCATTCCCACTCCTACTCCCGGCGACGGCGAAGGCGAAGGCGAAGAAGGCGAAGGCGGCGACGACCATAACATCGAAAATATTGATAACGGTGGTGCGGATGGTTATGACGACGACGACGGCGACGGCGACGGCGACGGCACCGGCACAGGCGGCGGCGGCGCTACCCCTGCCCCTGCCCCTGTCCCTGCCCCTGTCCCTGTCCCTCCAATACCCACTGCGGCAGAAGCTGTTAGAGCACATGTACCCCCCTTACCCATAGACCCATTAGCCCCAGCAGAAGTAGACAAGATATTAGCAGACGCATGTGATCCTGCTTATGACGATACACCGAGTCCGCCTCCGACTCAGGTTTCCCATCGTGTCGACACTTATGCCGGAACCGGTACCGAAGTCGAAGCCCCGTTTCGCATTGTCCTGCGTGCCGGAGCCTTTGCCGGAGCATCCGGCAGCGCATGTTCATGCGGCGTATGTTTCGTTGACGATAAACTTAGAGATAACTACGACGTCGACGGCGATGGCGAAGCGGACCCCCCCGGCGGACAGGAACAGGAAACGAAGGCGAAGGAAGTATTGAATGTGTTTGACGGCGCAAAAGGAAGCACACGCAAGAGAACAGGCTACGAGCATGCTTACGTTACCATGCACCATGTGCACCTAGATGCTTTTGATGAAGTGAAGGCGGAGGCGCTATCACATGTTGCTCTGCGCGGTTCCATTGGCACCGGACTGGAATTAGACCAAGAAGGAAGCGATACAGACAACTCCTCGGACGGCTCAACCACCGACCACACGCAACGCTATTCATTTGGCTTTGTGCTGGCAGAAACAGGTAACACCGACGAGTTGAGCGTAGATTACGGCATCGACCCGCTGTCGGGAACGTATATATTCCGCCTGCGCGGCGGACGCACCAGCTGCCCGTATGAAGGCGAGCGGAAGACGAAGTTCTACGCAAAAGATGAGTACACGCTCCATCCGGCAACGATGAAGATAGAAGTGCCAATGCTGAAAGTGGAAAATGCCTACCGGTCGGACATCCCGACAGATGGTCAAGGCGTGTTCACACTGAAGCTGCAGAACCAATCGGAATCGCACGAAACGGGCTATTTTGTCCTGAGTGTGGATGAATCAAGCAATCCTTACGGCGCAGTGGTTAAGATGGACGGCGAACCATTAGTTGAAGGTCGCAAGTTCACTGTACCCTTTGGCGCAACCGTCCCGAAGACGGTGACCATAGAGCGCGGTGCCGGCGACAGCTGCGTGCACAAGATACGCCTTATGCTTGCCTCGGAATGCGACGGCTCGGCATCGGATTCCGTCACCTTGCATGCATCGTTTTTGACGGAAGACAGCGACGTGCGCCTCAGCACGCCGAAAGGCAACAACTGGGTTCTCAACGGCACAGCTGCAGATGCTAAACTCCCGTTGCTGATTACGGATTATGATGTGACCAAGCCGAACTTCGGCTATATCGAACTGCAGTCGCGCTCCGCAAACCAAAGTTGGCAGAGTGCCTTGTTGGTGACGCGCTTTTATGCGACTGAAGAACGGCAGGTGGCAGCCAATAATAGAGGCGGTCATGATTATGAACTCATCCCCCCCGGCAACACCATCACTTACGACTGGGAGAGGCCTATGGACGGCACCTACGAGCTGCGCGTCGGCTATGTTCGCACAATGAGCGACGACACGCCTATTTCCACATCCTATTCAACAGCCATCAGAGGCATAGTGGACGCGGCAAAACCGCAAGTGCTGGGCACTCCAACACCGGTAGACGGCATCCTGACCCCGAAAGACGAGATTTCGGTGCTGTTCAACGAAGACATCGACCGAAGCGGGTTCACCGACTACAGCCATGAAACCGGCGAGCATATTACGGTAACTGCCCTTACCGTCCAGACAGACCAGCATGGTAACGAGCTGGAGATACCCAACTATGTAGCCGAGTTCAGCGGCTCAACCGCCGGACTGACCATCCCGTCTACTATGCTGGTGATGAACTCGTCTGACAGCTACCTGCTGGAATTTTGGTTCAGAGGTGCACCGCAGGCGGATGTAGCGCTGTTCACAGGTGGCGCCGGTACCAACGCCGTGAGCATCGGCTTCAATGAAAACGGCAGACTGACGTTGCAAGTGAAGGAAGCCTCCTATCTGGTGTCGCAGACAGACTTTTTGGATAGCAAGTGGCACCACTTCGCGCTGAACGTGCTGTATGGCAACGGCGTGTTCGTGTATGTCGACGGGAAGAACTATAAGCAACTGCCGAAGACTACATTGGCTGACGGCATGGCAGGCGACAAGTTCACATTAGGCAGCAGCTTCCGCGGCGGTATAGACGAGTTCAGACTGTGGCGCGGCACGCGCTCCGCCGAGCTTATCCGCGGCGATATGAACCACGGACTGGACGGCACGGAACCCGGGTTGGAAGCCTATTTCCCGTTTGAGAATACGCTTAACAACCAAGGTGTTTTGACATCAACACCAACCTGGCTCGACAAGAAGAGTGGCATCGCGGCAACACCAACAAGTGTCACGCTGACAGATGCCGATGCTCCGCCTCTGAAGCCTGCGCGCGAACCCCAGTCGGTACGTCACACGGCGGTAGCCTCGCGCAACCGCATAGCCATCACGCTGACCGCACCGCCCGCCAGTATCGAAAACAGCACCCTGCACATTGCACTGCAAAATGTGCAAGACATCCACGGCAATAAGGCAGACCCGATAACCTGGACGGCTTATGTGAACACGAGCCGCCTGGTGTGGGACATCCGCGACAAGAGCATCACCAAAAATTATTTGGAGGAAGTGGTCTTTGACGCAAAGATTGCCAACACGAGCGGTCTGCAGGAGACATGGTCTGTCAAAGGCTTGCCTGCATGGCTCTCCGTTTCAAAGAGAGAGGGAACCTTGCGCGCTTTGAGCGACGAGAAACTGACATTCACCGTCAGCGCAACCACGCCGATGGGCATCCACGAAGCCACCGTCTATCTGACGGGCAATGACGGGATAGATGCGCCCATGAAATTGCAGGTGGAAGTGACTGACCAGCAACCTGATTGGACGGTCAATCCGGCGGCTTTCCGGTATAGCATGAACCTCATTGGCGAGTTGCTCCTGAATGGCGCGCCTCTGGAGAACAGCAAAAGCCTTGTAGCAGCGTTTGTTACCACCGACACCGGTGAAGAGCAATGCGTGGGGGTTGTTCCGCTGACACGCCGCGGAGAGGCATACCTTGTGGAGATGACGATATATGGCAACGAACGGGAGAAAACGCAGCAAGCGTTGCTCCACTTCAAGGCTTATGATGCCTCCGCAGGGGTTGTTTACAGCAAAGTAACGACCGAAAACCCGACAGAGATTCCTTTTATAGAAGGTGACACTTACGGCTTCGACAGCCCTGTCAGGATGAATATAGTGCAGGAGTATGTAGAGCAGCGCGTGCATTTGGCAAGGGGCTGGACATGGGTGTCGTTGAACACCCTGCCGGTAGGCAACGACACTCTGGTGGCGTCCGTCTTTGCACCGGTGAAGGCGCAAACGCTGCAGGCAAAGGACCGCCATTATATAGTCCGCCCCACCGCCACAGGCTGGACAGGCAACATGGATGGCGTAGGAGCCGGCAGGATGTACAAGCTGCAGATGACAGAATCCACCACATTGCCCGTCAACGGCAGAAAAATAGAGCCTGACAATGTGCCTATAACCGTGCACAGCGGCTGGACATGGCTTGCCTACACACCAAATTTCAATATGTCGCTGAACGAAGCCTTGGCAGATTTGCAACCAATGGAAGAGGATGTAATCAAGAGCCAAAGCGGTTTTGCAACGTATATAAACGGAGGTTGGCTGGGCAGCATGGAGAATATGGAAGCCGGCACAGGCTATCTCTATCGGTCGAAAGCAGGTGTTGGAAAGACATTCTACTATCCGGCAAATCCGTCTTCTACCGTCCATGTATCGGCAACAGCGGCTGCAACCGCA
>BBRT01000319.1 GCA_001417715.1 Candidatus Symbiothrix dinenymphae | reverse complement strand
GGGGGGGGGGGGGGCAAAGAATTTGCGCTGAGGCAGCGCATGAGGTGCCGCAAGAGTCGCCGCAGATTATTGAGGTGGCGATTCCCTCGTCAGGGACGAAGACCGTTACCGGTTTCGTGTACGACGAAGGCGGAGTTGGAATCCCCGGTTCCACCATTACCATCAAAGGCAGCAGTCGTGGAGTAGTGACTGATGTGGATGGTTCGTTCAAAATAGACGTTTCGCCAACGGATGTTTTGGAAGTTACGTTTTTGGGGTATGACCCCTACACTGTGACGGTGGGCGACAAGGCGAGTTTTGTGATTCCGCTCAAGCCCAAGGCGAATGAGTTGGACGAAGTGACCATTGTCGCTTTCGGCAAGCAGAAGAAGAGCAGTGTGGTTGCCTCCATTGAGACGATTAAAGCCTCCGACTTGCGGGTGTCTTCCTCCAACCTTACCACTGCTTTTGCAGGTAAGATTCCGGGACTGATTTCGTATCAGACCAGCGGCGAACCGGGCGCGGACAATGCCCAGTTCTTTGTGCGCGGCGTCACCACTTTTGGCTACGCTACATCGCCTCTGATATTGGTGGACGGATTTGAATCTACTGCCGATGATTTGGCTCGCATGACGCCCGACGATATCGAAAGTTTCTCTATCCTCAAAGATGCCTCGGCGTCGGTGCTCTACGGCTCACGCGGTGCCAACGGTATCATCCTGGTCACCACCAAGAGCGGGCAGGAAGGCAGCAAAGTGAAAATCAATGCGCGGGTGGACGTCAATGTGACCACGCCTACAAAGATGCTTGAAATGATTGACGGTATAGAATACATGCAACTGTACAATCAGGCGCGTGTGTCGCGGGATTCTCAACAGGGAGTGTACTACCCGGAGCAGAAAATACAGTCCACCATGCGGGGAGACAATCCGATGATTTACCCCAATGTGGATTGGTATGACATGCTGTTCAACAAACAGACCATCAACACGAAAGCCAATCTGAATATATCGGGCGGCGGAAAAATTGCGAACTACTTTGTATCCGCAGGCTACGAAAACGAAAACGGCTTGCTGAAAGTGGATAAACGAAACAATTTCAACAACAATATCAATATTGACCGGTTCAATCTCCGCAACAACGTGATATTCAAACTTTCGCCTTCCACCACCTTGGATACCCGCCTGCAAGCACGGTATGAGAAATTTACGGGTCCCGCCACCTCGGCAGGCGATATTTTCAATATGGTGATAGAAGCCAACCCGGTGGATTTCCCTGCTGTATTTGAACCGGACGAAGCCAATCGTTACACACAACACACGCTGTTTGGAAACCGTGAGTTGGGGAGTGCAGGCGGTCTCAAAGCAAATCCTTACGCCGAAATGGTGAAGGGATATCAAACGAAAGACGAAAGTACGGTGACCGCTCAACTGACCTTGTTGCAAGATTTGGATTTTATCACCGAAGGGCTGAAATTACAGGTAAAGGCGTCCGCCAGCACCTGGAGCCTTTACAGTAACAACAGAACTTTCAATCCGTATTTTTATGAAGTTGAATCCTATAACCAGATGACAGGGGCATACAAGCTGTACAATCTCAATCCGCCAGGCCCTGCCACTGGAGGCACCAACACGCTTAGTCAGGTGGATGCGAGACGTAATTCTTCCGTCAAGTATTACTTTGAAGCCCGTGCGAACTGGAACCGTACTTTCGGCTTACATTCCGTCGGTGCCATGACCGTGCTGATGGTGCAGGAAAACCTGTTCACCAGCGGTGGCGGCACCATATTTGAAACATTGCCCGAAAGGAATGTCGGCAATTCGGGACGTCTGACCTACGATTTCGACGACCGTTATTTCCTTGAATTTGGTTACGGCTACAACGGCTCCGAAAAATTCACCGGCTCCAAGCAGTTCGGTTTCTTTCCATCGCTCGGCGCAGGCTGGTTGGTTTCCAACGAGCAGTTTTGGTCGCCCGTTAAGGACATTGTTGATTTGCTGAAATTCAAATTCACATGGGGATTAGTAGGTAACGATGCCATTGCGGGGCGCGCCGCCCGTTTCCACTTTCTTTCCAAGATCAACAGTGGCGGTGCATCATTTGCCTTTGGCGAAAGTATGAATAATACATACAATGGGTACACCATCGGCAGGTATGCCAATCCCAATATCGGATGGGAAGTCTCCGAAAAATATAATCTCGGCTTGGAGTTGGGATTGTTGAAAGGTGCTCCGTTGAAATTGAATGTGGACTTTTTCAAGGATTTCAGGCGCAATATTTACATGGAACGTACCAATTTTCCGGGTACGGGAGGATTGGAAGCCACTGTATTTGGGAATGTCGGCGAGATGGAATCGCAGGGCATTGACGGGTCCATCGACTACCAACAATTTTTCAACAAAGATTTTTGGATGACGGGACGTGTCAATATGACTTATTCCACCAATAAATATACGCAGTTTGACGAGCCGAATTATACCGACGCCTACCGCTATCGACTGGGACACAGTGCCGGTCAGCAATGGGGCTTGGTGGCAGAGCGGCTTTTTGTGGACGACTACGAAGTGGGCATCTCTCCGAAGCAGAACTTCAACGGCAGTACCCCCCAAGCCGGTGACATCAAATATGCGGATATCAACGGCGACGGTGTAGTGAATTCGAACGACCAAATCGCCATGGGCTTTCCCACAACGCCCGAAATACAGTACGGCTTCGGATTGTCCGCCGGATTCAAAAAGTTTGATGCGTCTTTCTTCTTTCAGGGCAATGCAAGGGTTTCGTTCTTCATCGACCCCAGGGGAAATTATGACAGTGATGGCAATTCTGATAATGGTAATGACCTTGCGGGACACGGCATAGCCCCCTTTGAGAACAGACGTAATGCTCTGGCAATAGTGGCGCGCGGTTCTTGGAGTGAAACAAATCCGGATGTACACGCTTTCTGGCCCCGCCTGTCGGTGGATGAGGTGGAAAACAATACGCAACCGTCTTCGTGGTGGTTGCGCGACGGCTCATTTCTGCGGCTCAAAACCGTTGAGGTGGGATATAACTTCCCGGGCATCAAAAAAGCAGGATTGGAAAATATCCGTCTCTATTTCAGTGCAGAAAACTTGTTTGTGCTCAGTGCCTTCAAAGAGTGGGACCCCGAAATGGGCAACAGCGGAATGGGCTATCCACTAAATCGGAGGTTTAATGTGGGATTGCAATTATCCTTTTAATTAAAAATTAAAAAATAAAAAATAAAAAATATGAAATCATTAAAAAAATTCATTAGTAGAGACGTGGCGCGCCACGTCTGTACATCCATGACACGCCACGTCTGTACATCCATGACGCGCCACGTCTGTACATTCATGGTCGCCGCGATGTGCATGCCGGCATGCAGTGATTATCTGGACATTGTTCCGGACAAGAGTTTTACGTTGGAAAATATTTTTTCCACCCGGAGTGATGCTTATAATGCTCTGGCAAAAATCTACTCTTATTTACCGACCGACAGCAAGCAGAATTCCTACTGGCTGCTGGGCGACGAGTGGGTGAACCCGCTTATGCACAATACCAATTACACGTATTGGCTGCCTATCCGGATTATGGAAAGGCGTCAGGTCACCGACGAACCCTTTCTGGGAACATGGTCGAAAAAGAGTACGGGCGGCGGCAAACCCCTGTATGAGGCCATTAATACCTGTAATATCTTCATCAGCATGATAGATGGGGTAAGGGATATGGAACCCGACGAAAAAGCAGACTGGAAAGCGCAGGCGATGTTTTTGAAAGCCTATTATCATTTTCTTCTCTTGCGGCAGTATGGTCCCATTGTGCTTATGGACAAAGTAGTAACGCCCGACGATGACCCGGCAAGTTTGTACGCTTCGCGCAGCAAAATAGACGCCTGTTTCAACTACATCGTCGAGACCCTGGATGCTGCCATCGACAACCTTTTGCTACGCAGGACAGGTAACGAGCTTGGGCAGATAGACAGGTTGGGAGCGGCATCCATCAAAGCGAGGGTGCTGCTGTTCAGGGCAAGTCCGTTTTATAGCGGCAATACTGACTACAGCGATTTCTTAGACCACGACGGGAAACCATTTTTCCCGCAGGACGACGCCGAGCGCACCAAAGCCAAATGGGAAGATGCCGTGACAGCCATCAACGCAGCCATTACGCTTTGCGAGGGTAATGAAGTAGCACTGTTTAAATACACCGGCAGGAAGTTGCCGGACGATACGGAAGACGCCATAGCAAACCCGGTGAACATGCAGAGACTCTATGATTTGCGAATGGTGATATGCGACAGATGGAACGAGGAACTGATTTGGGGGAACTCCAATGTCGTCGCAGCAGATAATGATTTGTTCAGTGATGGCAACATCGTGCTGCCTAGCGGTTACGTAGGCAACAGCCAATTGTATACAACTGCCTGTCGGCATTACCTTGGTGCTACCTATAAAACCTTGGAAAGGTATTATACCAAAAACGGGCTTCCTTTGGATGAAGACAATACCTTTGACCGCAGCACCATGCACGAACTCACGCGTACTCCGGGCTCTAGCACTAACCCTACCGGATATGCTGAAACCCGAGGAATTTTGCAAGATGATGTCGAAACGATAAACCTTTATCTGAACCGTGAACCGCGCTTCTATGCCAATGTCGGTATTACCGGCGGCTACTGGCGGTCACACAGTGTACGCATCAGAACAAGCTTCTATGCGGACGCTGTCGGAGGCTTTTCAATCAACAGAGCCAATAATTTCTTCTGGACGGCTATAGGGGCGCAGAAGCAGGTACACATTGACAACAAGGTGGGTGCCCGGAATTTAGTAGTGTATCCGACACCGATTATCCGTCTGGCTGATTTGTACCTGATGAAAGCCGAAGCTCTCAACGAAACACTGAGTGCTCCCAATGGCGAGGTGTATGAAGCCATCAACAAGGTGCGCAGAAGAGCGGGCATTCCCGATGTGGAAGCGGCATATACCGGTTCTTTCGTTAAATCGGCACCTATCATGGGCAAACATACCACCCAAGTCGGCATGCGAGAAATCATCCGGCAGGAAAGAATGGTCGAATTTGCTTTTGAAGGGCACATTTTCTGGGACATGCTCCGATACAGGAAAGCACCCGAAGAGTTCTCTACTCCCGTGGTAGGATGGAATTATGGTGCCATAGGAGCAGATTTTTTCCAACAAAAAGTCTTACAGCCCCGCATGTTTACCCTCAGGGATTGCTTGTGGCCCATTGATTTGGGTGAGTTGGACAAAAATTCAAACCTCATTCAAAATCCGGGATGGTGAATTTAGAGTTTAGTTATTAGAGTTTAGAGTTTAGAAATTTAAAAATAGAAAAGATATGAAAAATTTAGGAAAAATGGCAATTTTATTGCTTTTTGTTGTGGCAGGGTTTTATTCCTGCGAGGAGAGAGACCGGTTTGCTATCTCTTCGGACGATAGTGTTCCGCCGGCGCCGCCTGTGTTAGACACTGTGTGGCGGCTTCCCGGTGGTGGGAGGATTTTTTACAAGATTCCTGCCGATAGGGATTTGCTTAGTATTGAAGCCTCTTTCACGGCTACGAACGGTAAATTGACAAAATCTGCCGCATCGTTTGTGGCTCCTTATTTGGAGGTGTTTGGCTTGCCTGATAGCCTCGAACATACCATCCAGTTGTATGCAGTAGATGTGGCGGGTAACAAATCGGCAAGCGTGCCCGTTACCTTTTCTCCCTTGGAACCGGCTTACAGTAAGGTGGCAAAAGCACTAACCGTAAAACCCGCTTTCGACGCCTTGTTGGTCAACTGGGAAAACGAATTGATGCAGGACATCACGGTATATGTGGATTTTACGTATTCCGATTCCGATAATGGCACCGAGCGTTCGTTGACTCAGGTATATTCGTCCAGAAAACCTGCCGAACAGCATTTTATCAAAGACTTGCACTCGCAGGCACCGGTCAGTGTGAAGGTAAGGGTTGAAGACCTTTACGGCAACCGAAGCGAAACCATTGACAAAGGACAGATGCAACTGCTTACCGATGTGGAGTTGGACAAAAGCAAATTTGTTATCCCCGATGCCGGTGTTCGTATCGGAGGGGAGCTTATGGGATATGGAAGTTCTTTCGGGGCAAACATAGCAGCCCTTTGTGACGGTTATATTGATTATTTGGCAGCTCCCAATGGTAACGGTCGTCCGGATAATTTTGCTTTCTTTCATTCAGACGTAGCATATCTTGTAGCTGGGGTAAATGTAAATATGTATCCATGGAATATCTTTATTGACTTGGGCGATTATTACGAGCTAAGCCGCATTGTCACCCATCAGATGTGGGACCTTGACCCGACAACCGCGAAACCGACTGACCTGGGTGGGTTTTACTCTACCACCAATAGTAATAATATAGGGGCATACAATATGTATTATTGGGACGGCGATGAAGATGCTGTAAACGGCACAGGCACATGGGTATCTATTGATTCGGTAAAACTTCCGATGCCCTCGTCCGATATGGGTGTTCTTGATAAAATCCGTCAGGCTGTAGCAGGCGACGAAGCCTTAATGTATCCGAATAATCCGACCTATACGCCGCGTACCCGCTACTTCAGGTACCAGGTGCAGTCCAGTTTTGCAGGTAATTATGCCAACGGAGGGCGGGGAATGTCGGAACTGACACTTTACGGCAAGAAAAAATAATAAATTACAAATTAATAAAATAAAGATGATTATGAAAAAGTATATTATTTTGATAGGAATTGTTGTTGCCACGTATTCGTGCAGCGACGATATGTACGACAACATCAAAGAGATGGTTAATTCGGAAAAGATATATCCGGTGGGATACGACCAGGCTTTTGTAGCGGTGAATGCGCGTTCGGGTGATAAAAGGGTAGTAATTGATTTGTACCCCGGTCGCCCGAGTGCTGCTGAGATGGAAAAGATGCTGCCGAAAGCGAAAAAGACAGTGGTGGAATATGGCGATACGCTCATTAGGATAGACAGCGTATGTTCGTGGGTGAGCATTACCAATCTCATCGTTCCGAACACATATCGTTTCGTCATCTATACCGAAAACGAATCGGGTGATAAATCCATACCTGTGGAGGTCCGCCAGAAACCGTTTACTTCCGCAGACAGGGATGCACTGGTATTTACCACGGTAGCTTCCGCTACTTTTGAACAAGGTGCCATTAATGTGTCACAATCGCCCCAGCAATATACGAATTACAAAATTCGGTACAGTTATACCGACAAGAACAATGTCGCACAAAGCGGAGAAACCGATGCAACCTACGCCATTCTGAATAATCTGAGGCAGGATGCATCTACTTTGGCAACCATTTCCTGCTATTTATTGCCGACAGGTGCCATTGATACGGTATGGGTTGAGCGTACGGTGGAAGTGAAAACAAAGTCCCAAACAGCGTTTAACGACTACATGAACGAGTCGCAAATGTTTACTGACACCTCGACCCTTCCCCGCACCATTTCGGCCGGTTCTTCTCCACTATTCATTCCTGCCGCCCATTTTGACTATGGCGGAGCCGGAAAGGGTTGGTTTAAAAACAATCGACCCAATACTAATGCCCAAGAATACAGGAGTGCAAGGGGGGACGACCTCAATTGCCAAGTTTGCTTTGACCCGGGCTTCCACGAGTACGCCGAATATTTTGGAGGATTTTTTGGAATACAGGCACGTTTCATAGGTGGCGCACAGCCCGGCGACTGGATTGCCTATACATTGGAGGTGCAGGATGCCGGAGAGTATCAGATTTCTCTTCAATATACTACGGGCGTGAACGAATCTGCAGGTAGCCTGACTGTTGATGGGTTGGATTTTTTCGGTAAATTTGCACTCCCTTTCACCGGCGGTTGGAGTACCGGTAGGTGGAAGGATATGGTTAGTCCTGTGTATATGACCACGGGAAGACACAAAATCAGATTTACGATGGTAGACAGAGAGTGTGGTTTCGTTGGGATACGGCTGACGAAGATATAAAAACAAATGGTGTCCGTCGGCGTGGCTGGGTAAGCCGCGCCGGCAGGCATATTTTTAAATAATAATAAATAATAAAGATTATGAACTCAGTTAAATTAAAGTTAGTGAAAACAATAAGTTTTCTTCTCGTAGTATGCTTTGCCTGTTCGTTTGCGCACGGGCAGAAGACAAAAAAAATACCTATCATCTTTTCTTCCGATCTTTTTCATCCACCTAATGACCCTGATGACCACTATGATTTGGCTACCCTGTTTATGATGCCGGAATTTGATGTAAAGGCTTTTATATTCGATGTAACAAACCATTATAAACAACCTGAGCAAGTTGGTCGCGTGGCGCTTGAGCAAATGGCGGTTATTACCGGTCGTCCCATACCTCCTTATGCTGTTGGGTTGCGACAGCTTCTGGTTTCTCCGGAAGATAAGGGCAAAGACCAGCCGGCTGAATTTCAGGGTGGAGTAGATTTGATTCTTAAATCCCTCCGCGAATCCAAAGAGAAAGTGGTCATGTTTTTAACGGGCAGTTGTATTGATTTTGCCGCTGCCTACAACCGTGAACCGGAACTGTTGCGAAAAAAAGTTTCCGCCGTATATGTCGCTGCCGGCAACGGACCGAGCGGCAAACAGGATGAATGTAATGCCGTCTTAGACCCCAATGCCTATCGTTGCCTCTTAAAAAGCGATTTGCCCATTTATTGGTGTCCCTGTATCCCGAACGGACGTTACCGGCAGGCAACAAAGGAAGATGTATTGGCAAAAAACGACAATACCTATAACACCTGCTTCATTATCCCCAATCAGGCAGAATGTTTGAAAAACGGCTCTGCACGGCTCCGCAATTTTTTCAATTATGCTTTAACGGCATCCAAAGAAGACCATATTCCATACTTGGACCGTACGCCCGACGAGGTTACCACAAAGGAAAAGTGGATGTGGAGCACTCCTATTTTTTGCTACGCCGCGGGTCGCAAAATTTATGCAAAGCAGGATGGCGCTAATATTACTTACATCGCTTGCTCTCCACAGGAAGCCAAAAAATTGGGAATCAGCAACAAAGAGGTAAAGGTGTTTTCATTTGACCCTGTCCGTCTTTCGGAGACATCCGACAATTCCTCCAAATTTCCTGTCTTTCAAGGAGATTTGAAAGTAAAAAAGAGTTCCGTCAAGATATTTCATTATCTTCATCCCGATTACAACCATATTATGGTATCTGCGCTTTCTAACATTTTGGAAACACATTAACATAAATAAATAATAAATAATATGAACACAGTTAAATTAAAGTTAGTGAAAACAATAAGTTTTCTTTTGGTCGCATGCTTTGCCTGTTCGTTTGCGCACGGGCAGGAGTCAAAAAAAATTCCTGTCATCTATTCGTCCGACCTTTTTAATCCACCGGATGACCCTGATGACCACTATGATTTGGCTACCCTGTTTACAATGCAGGAATTTGATGTAAAGGCTTTTATATTCGATGTAGCAAACTCCAATCATCCGTCCACCGAATTTGGTCGCGTGCCGCTGGAGCAAATTTCGGCTATTACAGGGCGTGCCATTCCTCCTTATGCTGTTGGGTTGCGTCAGCTGTTGGTTTCTCCCGATGACCAGGGCAAAGACCAGCCGGCTGAATTTCAGGGTGGAGTCGAGCTGATTCTTAAAACACTTCGAGCATCCGATGCACAAGTGCTTATGTTTTTGGTAGGCAGTTGCCGTGACTTTGCCGCGGCTTACAATCGGGAACCGGAACTGTTTCGGCAAAAAGTTTCCGCCATCTATGTCAATGCCGGAAACGGGCCAAACGGTACACAGAATGAGTGGAATGTTGAATTAGACCCCAATGCCTATCGTTGCCTCTTAAAAAGCGATTTGCCCATTTATTGGTGTCCCTGTTTCCCGCGCAGACGTTTTGTACAGGCACTCAGGGAAGATATAGAGGAAAATAATGCCTATACCTATAACACCTATTTCATTATCCCCAACCAGGCAGAATGGTTGAAAAATGTTCCCGTGCGTTTGCAGAATTTTATCAACTATGCTTTAACGGCATCCAAAGAAGACCCCATTCCGTATTTAGACCGCACACCGGACGCGATTTCCACCAAGCCGAGAAATATGTGGTGTTCGGGACCTTTTATCCATGCTGCCGGACGAAAAATTTACGCCGGACAGAATGGCGGCTATATTGCCTGTTCTCCACAGGAAGCCAAAAAATTGGGAATCAGCAACAAAGAGGTAAAGGTGTTTTCATTTGACCCTGTCCGTCTTTCGGATGTATCCGAAAGTTCCGCCAAATTTCCTGTTTTTAAAGGAGATTTGAAAGTAAAAAAGAGTTCTGTTAAGGTATTTCATTATCTCCATCCCGATTACAATGAAATTATGGGAGCTGCTCTTTCTAACATTTTGGAAACACGACAGAGCAAAAATCCTCTGTTATAATCAGTTACAGTTCCTGAAAAAAGACATTCCATATCTTTAAGATATGGAATGTCTAAAAGTTCAATTAAAATGTTTATCTTTGCAACCAAATTATTATCACGATGGAGGCAAAAAAATACAAGCGGCTGCCTTATGGCAATTCGGATTTCAGGAGCATAATTCTTGAGAATTATGCTTATGTGGATAAAACACAATACATTGAGATGTTGGAAAATGAGAGCAACAAAAATCAGTTTTTCATCCGTCCGCGCAAATTTGGCAAGAGTCTGTTTTTTATGACGCTGTCGTATTATTATGACCTCAACCATGCAGACGAATTTGAAACTTTGTTTGGCGACCTGTACATCGGCAAACATCCTACGCCGGAAAGAAACATGTATGCCGTACTGAAATTTGATTTTTCAGGATTGGATACTGCAAGCGAAGAACAATTTGTACAGTCTTTTTCCGGAAAAGTGGAACTTACAGTTTGTGACTTTATTGATACTTATCGCACCATTATTCCCGATAGTGCTGCGCTTATTCAAGAAATAAAGCAAAGGCAATCCGGCATCGGTTCATTACAAATCGCTTTTAATGC
>BBRT01000318.1 GCA_001417715.1 Candidatus Symbiothrix dinenymphae | reverse complement strand
ACCCTGCACATCGCGCTGCAAAATGTGCAAGACATCCACGGCAATAAGGCAGACCCGATAACCTGGACGGCTTATGTGAACACAAGCCGCCTGGTGTGGGACATCCGCGACAAGAGCATCACCAAAAATTATTTGGAGGAAGTGGTCTTTGAGGCAAAGATTGCCAACACGAGCGGGCTGCAGGAGACATGGTCTGTCAAAGGCTTGCCTACATGGCTCTCCGTTTCAAAGAAGGAGGGAACCCTGCGAGCCTTGAGCGACGAGAGATTGACATTCACCGTCAGCGCAACCACGCCGATGGGCATCCACGAAGCCACCGTCTATCTGACGGGCAACGACGGGATAGATGCGCCCATGAAATTGCAGGTGGAAGTGACTGACCAGCAACCTGATTGGACGGTCAATCCGGCGGCTTTCCGGTATAGCATGAACCTCATTGGAGAGTTGCTCCTGAATGGCGCGCCTCTGGAGAACAGCAAAAGCCTTGTAGCAGCGTTTGTTA
>BBRT01000317.1 GCA_001417715.1 Candidatus Symbiothrix dinenymphae | reverse complement strand
CTGATTATCCCCGTCACTCCCACTACAGGCTTAGACACTTTTAAGGTCATTCTGCCAAACATGGCAGAAAAATCCTACACGTTTGAAGTGCGCACAACGGATAGTTACGGTCACCACTCGCTCGCCACCACCGGCGTCGGCACCGCCTACGGCGCGATGTACCGAAAGAGCCTGTCAAACCGGCGCGTTGGCATAGGTACTATGGTTGAGGTTGGCACAAATATACAGGTACGGATTCCATGGGGAGCAGCATCCACAAACTTGGTGCAGAACGAAATCCGTTATACTGCCGTCGGTGGTGCGAAACAAGTCATCGAGGTAACTCGGACAGACGCCCTTACTTCTATTTCGGATGCGGAAGCCGGTTCATTGTTTGAGTCCCGTTCATGGTTTCTGCCGGACTCGGTTGCCATAGACACGTTCAAGTTGGCTTGGGATACGTTGACAATTGACCCGAATATTTTCTTTGACAGAACGAGTTGGGTAGTGCTGTCCGTATCCGAT
>BBRT01000316.1 GCA_001417715.1 Candidatus Symbiothrix dinenymphae | reverse complement strand
TTTATAGAGTATGTTCATAAAATGCAGCTAAGGGTGAGCGGACGGGAGTGTGTAATTTGTTCGAGCGACATTATAGAATCCTGTTTTGGAAAATACAAAGAACTTGTCAAAACAAACAAATCGGTAGAAATTAGCGATTTGTCGCTTTGTATATCGGCTATGCTTGGCAACAATAGTAATTTGAAAAAACAATTTGAAACTGTCTCAATAGATCGATTGAAGGAGTGGAAAAAAGAAAATATTGGTGAAACTTTGTTTGGTGAAAAAATAAATCTTATGAAAAAAGTTGCGTGAATATTTTCTTGGAAATAACAATCTTTTTGACACCCCACCCGCAGGGACAGCACTTTATTAACCGTATGCTTTAGCTTACGGTACGAGAATGACGACAACCTCATAGTCCCGCATGGGACGGCACTTGAGATGGGTGCAATTTTGCAGAATAACAATGTGTCGTCCCATGCGGGACTTTGGCGTGTGGGATCCGTCACTCCCGTAGGCTAAAGCATACGGTTAATAAAGTGCTGTCCCTGCGGGACAAGGAACGAAAGCCAAGTGGTATGATTGCGGATAGTCAGATTAAATTTTGATTTTCTGCTTCCCTTTCCGAATCTTCTTTTTCAAAATCCGCTCGCCTTTCTTTATCTTGAGCGTAAAAGAACCATCCGAATCCACTTCGACAACTGTGTTGTTTCCTTCCATCCTCGCAATCAGCGATACCGTGTGACCGTTGAACCGGTAATTGCGGCAACCTGTGGGCTGCTGACTTCTGACAGTCCATGTCAGTTGGTTTTGGACGGCGTCCGGTTTTAAGCCGATGCCATATTCCAAAAAGTACATGACAGGACCTATCCCACTCCAGCCGACAAAATCTTTCACCACAGGCTTCCCGTCGAGATGCAATCCATACGACAGGGAATCCGGCATGTAATTTTCCCAAATCGTGTTTGTTTGTTTAAAAACGCCTGCCACCTGTTCCAAATGCTTCAATGCAATCGCAGAGGCGAGGCTGTCGTATCCGTATTTTTCCAATCCGCGTATTACCATGGTGTTGGTAGGTGCCCAGTTTGCGCCATTCCAGTAGTCGCCGAAAGGTTTGTAGGCGTTTTGGTCGGCAGATAGCGTAGGGACAGGGTAGGCTCGTCCGAATGTTTTCGGATTCTGCAGTTGAGCTGCCAACGCTTGTGCCTGTTGCGCGGAAGCTACCCCGCCTATCAGCGGCCAGAAACCGGCTACGGTTTTTATGCTTGATTGCTCTTCGTTCAGATTCAGGTCAAAATAAAAGCCGTCGCGGTCGTTCCACATTTTCTTGTTGATAATTGCCGACAATGCATCGGCTTCCCGCGCATACTGCTTTGCGAGGTCTTTCTTCCCGATAACGCCTGCGATGTCGGCAATATTTCGAGCAAAAAGCGCCATTTCGGAAGAAATATCGATTCCTGTTCCGCCGCCGACTAACCAGCTGTTTCGCTGCGAATTATCCATACTCGCCCAGTCGGTTATGTACAAACCATTTCCCTGCCGGATATATTTCTGCAAGGCTTCGTAATATTTGACCAGCGGTTCCAATACGATTTTAAGCCGGTCTTTATCTCCGGTGATTTTGTAACTTTCCCATTCCGCCCAGGCAAGGATGGGATGATTCATCGCGTCTAATGTGTTGTGAGAATTGGGCGATGGGGTCGGGCGACCGATGTATTCAACAGTTGCTCGACCTGTTTTTTGTCCGAGAAAAAATCCCCAGCGACTGAAAATGGTGGCGTTTTCCGAGTTTACCCAACCTTTATAGTCCTTGCCGGTGGTGCGATTGATTTCACGGCAGATTTCTCCATTAGAATATTGCTTGCAGTAGAAATTGTCCAAGCCTGCAATACCACTCACCATCGGATGCGCATAATTGGTAAACATGGTAATGAAACTGCCGTCCCAGAGAAACATATTGGCATTGAAAGCCGCGTCGAAGTAAGGCGATACGAATCCGCTGCCTTCGGTAGGTTCGTATAAATGGTCAAAAGCCAACTCCCACGCTTTCCACCAAACATCGAGCCACAACGGGTTTTCGTCATAAATCGGCTGCAGCAAGTCCGGTTTGATTTGCTGATAAGTCGGCAACGGCGATTTTTGAACATAACTTTTCTTGGCAAAATACATGCCCTGTTCGGTTGCCGCATTCGGCTGTTGTCCGAAACATACGACACAAAACATCAGTCCAAGCGCCATACATACGATTTTTCTGTTCATTTTACTATGTATTACTATTTGCTTTTGCCTGTTTTTTAAACCGATAAACACATTGTGTTGCTTCGCAAATTTGGCAGGTATAGGGATTAAATCGCACATCGGAGCCAATACCGATGATGCCACTCACCGACTTAACCGGTTGCATCAGTGCACTTTCCGTCAGCCGGACATCCAACGTTGTGGGCAGTTGGGCAAATAATTTGTGTTGCTCAACGGTTTGCCATCCGCAATAGCCGGGGCTGTAGCGGTTGGTGATATTCAACCCTTTTGTTTTCATATCATCGCTCAGTTCCTGCTGGATTTTGTCGATGGCTGCTTCCACTACCACACCGCCCAAAATATCGGCAATGAAGCCTTTCAACGGCTCGTTGCTGGCAAGCATCGCCCGCGAATATTGTTCAATGCCCACTCCGGCGGTACAGACAAAGGCGGCTACTTGTGTGCTACGTTTCAATTGCTGGAAGATGATTTTGCCAATTTGAAACGTTGTTTCGCCGACTGTAAGTTGGCAACTGTCTTTATCGAAATCGGGATTATCTAAAATCAGGTATCCACCGCGAATGTCGTAGCAACCGGCAGTTTCGTTCATCACTTCCTGTACCATTTCCACAACATCATCCGGCAAATCGCCTTCATATCCCAACATGGGAGCGGCGGCGTTTGGATTGACCGCCAACTCCCTGTAGGAAATATGATACTCGACAAATTCGTTCATGCCTGCTTTCACAATCAGGCAACTAATTTATCCAACCAGACGACCAAACCTTGCGGGTCTTTGCTGTAAACATCCGCTTTGATTTGTTTGGCAAAATCGTGATTGATGGGTGCACCGCCGATAGCCACTTTGGTCTGCGGATATTTTGCACGGATGAAATCAATGACAGTCGCCATGTTCACCATCGTGGTGGTCAGCAGTGCCGACAGCCCAACAACGGCATCAGGATGATTCTCCAATTCGGCAACGAATTTCTCCGGTTTCACGTCCACGCCCAAGTCGATTACTTCCCAACCTGCCCCTTCAATCATCATGCAGCACAGGTTTTTACCAATGTCGTGCAGGTCGCCAAAGACCGTTCCCATGATGAACGTGCCTTTGCGTTTCACTTCGCCCGACTGGAAAAAGGGTTTGAGATGCTGCATGGATGCCGCCATCGCTTTGGCGGAAAGCAACATCTGCGGAACAAAAATCAAGTTCTCGCTGAATTTTTGTCCTACTTTTTCCATCGCCGGAACCAATGCCTTGTTCAGCAGGTCGCCGGGGGACACGCCTTCTTCCAAGGCTTGCTTAGTAAGTTCGTCACTGCCCGGTTGTCCTTTCATTTGAGGAGGATAGGGCGCTGCGGCATTCACTTTGCCATTCTCTACGCAGTTTGCGATTTGTTCTAATAGATTGCTCATATTATTTAATTTTAAATTATTTATAATCCATATTCAGATAAAATAAACTTGCTTGAATCCAACACCGGCAGCATCATTTCGATAAAATCGCTTTCGCTGTCGGGGATGCTGTTCAGTTCCTCTCGTAATATCGGCAAGTAGCCTGTTTCCAATTCTGAAAGTTTCATTTTGCCGGATTGCAGGGCTTCTTCTATGATGTCGATGGCTTCCAAGGCTCCGTTGCGGGCGTTTGCCACATAACTTTCGCCCTGTATCAAGGCTTTGGAAATGCGTATTACATTTTCCGGTGCCAGAATCAGTGCCTGCGGGTCGGTGTAAATGTCGGAATCGACCAACAATTTTTGCAGGATATGCGTGGGAACTGTTCCCTGTTTCAGGGCTTCGTTCATCAGACGCACATCGTACTCCAACTGTTCCATGTACACCGTTGGTGCCATGCCTGCCAGCAGTTTGATGTTTTGCACCGATTCGTTGCTCCACAAGTCGGCTGTAGCTGCGGCAATGTTACCTATAGGGCTGAGATGGGCGCAGGCAGCGGTTTTCCCTTCCAAAGAAATAGGAATACCCGTAATTGCTTTGATGAAAATGCCTTCGTAGCCGCAATCTTTGTGCGGTCCGGTGGCTCCTTCTTCGATGGCAACGATGGAACGCACTACGGAGATTACCCGTACCAGAGCGGCAAAGACTCGCGGAATCATTCTCTGCTCTGCCAACACCATCGCCGTATTGCCAAACCCACACGCGGTGTCGCCTCCGGCTATTTTGCCGGTTTTGTTTGCTATGGCTTTGATTTTCTGCCACAGGAAGCGTATGTCGCGCACTCCCAACACGGCGAGCGCAAACGTGATGGTCTTGATGTCGCACATCAACAGGGCATCATCCGACACTTCTTTTCCGCCGGTGCTTTCGATGGACAGCAAGTCGCCGCCTGCTAAAGCGCCTTTCTCGAAGAGTTCCATCATTGGTTCAAGCAATGCCGATGTCCGTTGTTTCGCGGGACGTTCAAACTCCCGCAAATCATTGGGTGTCAAACGGATTTCGGATTTCAAACCGTGCTTCTGGTAATAATCTTCACAAATCTCGTTCATGATTTTTACCACTTCGATTCCGATGGATGGCGTTTTAGTCATCTCGAGCAGGGTTTCCAACTCCAAGACTACGCCTTTGGAATTGAGTTCCAAAGCCCGTTGGAGTGCACCTTCGGCAATGTCTTTGTAATGCCGGTACACATCGGGCAACGTGCTGTCGTTGATACTCATCATGGGCAGGGTGAAATTTAACTCGGCATACACCTGTCCGCCGCCGATTTCCAAGCCCCGCCGGGTTTTTACCGGATGGGGTGCATTCCCAAAAATCAATTGTTCGGGATTGTTGATAACTAATTTTTTGTATTGCATAATTATTCTTATTAATTCGTAATTCGTAATTGTTTTTATCCGCCTAACTCTTTTTCAATTTGTTCCAGCGATTTGTTTTTAGTTTCCGGCAGGATGAAATACAGGATGACAAAGCCAACCAGACAAATCACACCGTACAGCCAGAAATTATTCGCCCAACCGAGATTTTCCCGAATAGTTGGGAAAGAGAATGTGAGCGAGAAATTGCCTATCCACAGCACCAACGCCGACAGCGACATGGCTGCACCACGAACGCGGTTGGGAAATATTTCCGACAAAATCACCCAAGTGACAGGCGAGAGCGTCAGGCAATAAGCCATCACATTGAGCAAAATGACTACGACAATCGGAAGCCCCATGATGTTTTGCGAAAACATAATGCCGATGATTCCGTAGAAAACAGCCATCGAACCTGTCCCCCACAGCATCAACCGCTTGCGTCCAACCTTGTCTATCATGGCTATGGTAATGAATATCGCTACCACCGTAATGGAGCCAATAACTGCCAGATTGAACATCGTATCGCTAACGCCAAAACCGGCTCTTTTGAAAATATCGGCGGCATAATAAAACACCACATTCATACCGCACCATTGTTGCAAAATGGCTAAGAAAAATCCCAAACCCAATATTTTCATCATTTTGGGTTTCAGCAAAGCGCGGAAATCCATCCCTGGCTCTTCTTTGGCAACCGTTTCCTCTATTTCTTTCAATTCGGCATGAGCGTATTCCGCTCCGCCCATTTTGATAAGCACTTTTTCTGCCTTTTGGCTCTGTTTGTTCTTCACCAACCACCGTACGCTTTCGGGGACAATCACCATTAACACGAAGAAAATCAGCGCGGGAATAACCATAGCTCCAAACATCCATCGCCAACCCGACTGCACGTTCCATTCATTGATAAATGCCACCGAATCGGGACTAACTCCCGTGTCGTGAGCAGCTGCTATCGCCCAATTGATGGATTGCGAACAGAGAATACCGAAGTTGACGAGCATCTGATTGACTGACACGAATTTTCCCCGCTTGTGCGGAGGTGCCATTTCAGAGATATAGACCGGCGAAAGATTCAAGGTGATGCCTATCGAAACACCGCCTACGATGCGGTAAACATTGTACCAGAAAAAATCGTTTGCCAGTGCCGTCCCGACAGCCGAGATGATGAAAATAAGACCGGCAACCGCCAACAGCCATTTCCTGCCCCAACGCTCGGTGGTGAGGAAACAAGCAAAGGCACCTATCATACAGCCTATCATCGCCGAACTGGTGCCCCAGCCCTGCTGGACGGGATTGTTCGTTATGCCGAAAAAAGGTTCATAAAACGATTTGGCTCCGCCTACAACCACCCAGTCGTAACCGAACAGGAAACCACCCATAGCGGCAGCAAATGTCAGCAGCCACAAATAACCGTAATTATATGCTATTTTATCCTTTTTCATGCGTGTTATTTTAATTGCTGTTGTGCCGTTTCAATAAAAGCAAGCATATTCTCAAAAGGCGTGTCGCTTTCTACCGAATGGGAGGGTGAAAAGATATATCCGCCGTCTGCGCCCAATTGAAGCAGTCGCTTCGATTCATCAATCACATCCTGTCTGCTGCCTAATGGTAGCGTTTTCTGGATAGATAATCCGCCATGAAAAGCCAATCGTCCGCGGTAACGGGGCAAAATATCATACACGCTCATGACTTCGGGTTGGAAGGGATTGAAACTGTTAAGCCCGATGTCGATTAAATCATCAAAGAGTTCGTCCACATCTCCACAGCTGTGTATCATCACGTATTTGCCTGCTTTTCGGACGTGTCCGTACATGCGCTTCAGTCGCGGATAGATGAATTCTTTCCAGATGTCGTAACCCATAATCAGCCCGTTCTGTTGTCCCCAGTCGTCGCCGAAGTAAATGGCATCAATATCATATTCGAGTGCTTTGTCCACTTGGGCGATATTGTAATCGCAGATGGCATCCAATAATTGATGAACAAAGTCCGGATTGAGCATAAAATCCAACAACAGGTTTTCCATTCCGCGCAAAGTCCATGCCCGTTCGTACAACGAAAAACCGATTTGGAAACAGCGGAACAAGTCGGGCTTGGCTTTCGTTTCCGACAGAATATCGTCGAAAAAACGAGGGTCAAGCGGGTCGGGAAACCGGTAACCGTCTAATGTAGGCTCCGGCAAGAGCGGTGCCTGTACATCTCCGATGTCCTTGTCAACACTTCTGTCCCACACTACTTGAAACACATCCCGATAGAGATTGTTCCCAAGGTCATCAAAAAATCCGTAATCGTTGCCTAAGTTGAGAATATGGTTGCCCAATGGAATATCCAAATCCGAGACACCATAATATTTTTCCAAGGCTTCTTTGGGTTCCTTGGTAAATTTGAACGACCAGGGAACATACGGCGGTTTTTTGCCGTCCAACACTAATTTAACTACTTCTCTTTTTGTCATTTTGTGATAATTCTGAATGTTACTTGCCTCAGCAGGGTCTGTCCCATCGGCACCAGCGTCTTCTGTTCCGACTTTTGTAAGATTGGATTATAGAGATTGACACTATATTTCCCGCCGTTTTTAACCGGCATCTCATTGTTTGCATAGTGATAGACGGTGAGATTTTGAGGTGCATAGTGAAAATCCTGAAATCCTGCCACATACACCTTTTTGGGTATTTCGACCGCTTCAACAGGCAAAGCCAAGACTAAAGCGCCATAAGTGAAATAGGTTTCTCCATTAAATTCGTGTTTCTCCGGCTCCGCTTTCCACTCCACCGTAAAAGACTCCGTTCCTGACCATTTCTTATTAACCACAATATAACTGCCTTCTTCCTTATAATCCGTGTTCAAAGTAAATCCTTTATTCCATGCGGGTTTGCGTATTTTCAAGGCAAAAGTTGTCGGCTTTTTCACTTCCACTTCAAAGGTGATGCGGTTGGAATGAGGATAGTCGGTGATTTCCTTGATGGAAACCTGCTGCTTGCCGAATTGCGTGTTTAGTTCGCAACCACCATACAACGATGCCACAAAGCCGTCTTTGTCTTTCAACCACATATTATGAATATAATAGGGAAGAATACGCCCGGCATTAGGATTGCAACAAACGGCAACGTCCTGATGGGCTGGCGAATATTTATACCTTGGCTGACGCGGGTCGCTCATGCCGTTGAGCGTGCCGGTCATGCTATATGAATTATCGGTTTTAAGATAAGGAATCAGACTCTTTTCGGGATGATGTGCACCCATAGTCGCATTAAACAACATCTTTTCTATCTCATCGGCATATTTAATATCGCCGCTTTTTTGGACATACTGTGTATATGAATCCATTTTTTCGAGCATGGTGCAATATTCATAACCCGTATAAGTAGGGTCTGCTGTTCTGCCTACAATCCATTCATCGCCGATGGGACCTCCGGAAACGGTAGTTACTTCTTTCAGCCTGTCCATATAGACCGACAAAGCCTCTTGTAATTGCGGATTGCCGGCAGCATAGCTCGCCACAAGCAATGGACGAAAATGCTCAAATGTATGCGCCGCATGACCATACAAACGATATTGCGGGTCCATGATATTTTGGTACCGAATATCGCCGTTGGTTGCCATATTAACCGAATAATCCTTATACAGGAATAAGGCATAATCCCAATACCGGATATCGTGTGTCAATTGGTATAAACGGTCTAACACATCGGTGAAATTCAACCCGTGAGTGACACCGTCGCCTGCATGATTTAGTTTGAAGGGATGCGAAGCATCTATTTTGTAGTTGTCCATTACATTTTGCACGGCTCGTTCCACCGCGGTGAGCACTTTTTTATCTTTCGTAAAACCGTAATATCCCAGCAATGCGCGAAATAGCGTTGCCTTAGCCCACAGTTCGCCGTTTTCTCGTTCAAACTGATACCGCATATCGGGCGCATAAATACCCAGATAGCCGTCGGCATCCTGCGTAGCCAAAATACGATTGACATACGCTTTTATCTTTTCGATATGCGCTTTGTCATTCAGCAGAAAAGCCGTACGGATATAGCCATCCCACCAATTCGATTGGGTTTCGCTGTTCCACCACAGAAGTGCGATATTGTTCATGCCATTGCCTACATCTTTTTGTTTGACATCTCGCGTCATGCGGTTTTTGCCGTAGATGTCGTCTTTAATGATTAAGTTGGGCACGATGGAGTCCAAGTGTCCTACAAAACCGTCCAAATCTTCCCGTAACTGTTCCGCTATCCATCCGGTGGGTTTTATCTCACTTGAAGATAATTGGCTGTAGACCTCTTTCTTCTCTTTTACTTTGGCGTAAGGGTCTTGCTGTGCCAACAGCGAAAAAGGAAACAAGACGCAACAAGCGAATAATCCTTTCCGAATCCCAGTCCAATTAGTACATTTTTTTGTGTTCATACGATACTTATTTTATTAAATTAACGTGATTACCGGCTATTAATTATTTTTTCTCTTTTTCTTATTTCTTTAACCGCATCCACCATGCCATTAAACCCGTCGATACTCATATAGTCCGGGATAGAGTTTCCGGAACCTAAGCCATAACCGTTTGCCAGGGCACGGAAGCGGGTACCATCTTCCAAGACTTTTCGGAACACATCGTCATACGAATTGAGGATAAGATAATTCATATCGAAGCCTCCGAAAAGACCGATTCTATTGGAATAATTTTCTATCCAGGTATCGAAAGGCGCAATCTGGTCTTCGTTGGAGTGTTTGGCGTCAATGCCGGTGGCAAGAATATCGGGCATGATGTCGAAAATATTTCCGCAGCAATGCAACAGGAATTTCTTGTTGGCACGATGTACCACATCAATCACCCGCTTGTGTTGCGGGAGAATAAACCGGCGGATAGTATCGGGTTCGAGCATGGTTGCCGTTTTATATCCCAGGTCGTCGCCCATGCGGTGGAAAGCGAAAATGTCGCCGTATTCTTTGACCATCTTTTCCCACAAGACGACAAAAATATCGCCTATTTTGTTAAACAAGTCGGTAAACAAATCCGGGTCAAGATATTGCATGATGCAAAGCGGCTCATAACCGACCAAGTCTTGTGCCGATTCAAAAATACCATAGCCGCATCCGCCGTAAGCCTTCATTCCTGCCGGCAGGACTTTACGAATAGCTTCCAAACGCGGTGTGTAGGTTTCCCAGAAAATACGGGGAATATCGTCGAACGGGTATTTTTCAAAATCTTCGCGCGTTTGAATGGGACCCAACATTCCGCCCAAAATGGCGCCATGTCCGGGGATAATCTCACAAATAGCGGCTTCGTAAGCGAAAGCATCGTAACCATTATCCGTCCAAAAATGGATGGTTTTACGGAAATAATCTTCCAATTCTGCGGGAGTGTTGGAAACAATTTCCAATTTTTCGCCGATACATTTCGAGATAAACGGTGCATCAATAAGATGTTCATACAGAGGCAAATAGTCGGGACGTCGATTATGCAATACTTTCAGAATATTGGTATAATCCGGTTGAAATTTCGTGTTGCTCATATCTGTAAGTGCTTATTTTAATCTTTAATTCCTAATTCGTTCGGTTTCCCTCCTTTGCGCCAGAAATCCTCAATATGTTCCAATGAAACGCCTTTGGTTTCGGGAATGAAACGATAACCCCAGAGAATAGCCAGAAATGCAATTAGCCCGTAAAACCAGAAGGCACCCATGGGATTGCCCAGATTTTCACCGTTGAGCATAATTTCCGTTCCGGGAACGGTCAGCAAGCGGACAATCTTGAAGAACGAGAAAGCGACGGCAGCGTTGAAAAACCAACACGCCAAAGAGCCTAACGAGGCACCCACACCGCGTACTTTCTGCGGGAAAACCTCCGATATAATCAACCAGCCCAACGGACCGATACTGATGGAGAAAAAGGCTACATAACAAAACATGCAGACGATATATGTCCATTGATAAGCAACCAACTGTCCGTGAAATGCAAAACACAAACCGAGCAGGAACAGCGAGACCATCATGCCCACCATCCCCAAGAAATATAGTTTTCGACGTCCTAACCTGTCGATAAAATAGA
>BBRT01000315.1 GCA_001417715.1 Candidatus Symbiothrix dinenymphae | reverse complement strand
TTGGTAATGGTAGATAAATTATTTAAGTCTCTTACTGAAGCCCAAAACTTCGAGCAGAAAATGCAGGCTATGTTCGTTGCCAGAGTACATTTCAATTTTTATGTTCAGTACGTTCACAATGAAGAAGTATCTTAAGTTCTTGTGGATATTAATTAACGGGTGCTGGTTGGAATACCAGTTCCAACGTTTGTACTTCTACCTTGATCAGCTCGCGGTCCAGCGCGAGCTCGAATCTCTCAACAAAAATATTCTGGAATTCAATAGATCGCACGAGGAATATTATGATTAACGGAACAAAATCTTTGGTTGCACAACGCAACGCTTTTGATCTCACACATGAAAGAAAATTCACTATGAATTTCGGCGAATTGGTGCCGATTTTTGTGGAGGATGTTATTCCGGGTGATACTTTTAACAACACAACCGAAGCATTGGTTCGGTTGGCGCCTCTTGTAGCACCTGTAATGCACAGGATATATGTATATACGCATTTTTTCTTTGTCCCAA
>BBRT01000314.1 GCA_001417715.1 Candidatus Symbiothrix dinenymphae | reverse complement strand
CCCCGTTTCGTGCAACACAAAATTGGTAACATCCACAATATTATTGATGGAGCGCACACCAATACTCTCCAAGCGGTTTTTCAGTCAGACAGGACTTGCGCCCACTTTCACACCCTTGAGCGTAATCCCCGAATAGCGCGTACATCCCGCATTATCAATCACTTCCACCTTGACGGCAGGCGATTTATCATCAATTTTGAAGGCTTCCACCGGAGGGAGGTGAAGGGTGGATGAAATACCTTGTACCTGTAAGAAAGCCGCCAAATCCCGTGCCACGCCATAGTGAGAGGCGGCATCCACGCGGTTGGGGGTGATGTCTACCTCCAAAATGGCGTCGCTTTCCACCTTGTAATATTCGGCGGCGGGTGTGCCTGCTTTGGCATCTTCGGGGAGCACGATAATGCCCTCGTGCGATGCTCCAATGCCAATTTCGTCTTCGGCGCCACTCATGCCGTTGGATTCTTAGCCGCGATTTTTCGATTTTTTGATGGTGTACGATTTGTTGCCGGAGTAA
>BBRT01000313.1 GCA_001417715.1 Candidatus Symbiothrix dinenymphae | reverse complement strand
CACCATAGCACCTTTCAAAACTTTTTTCGTACGTTGTCATATCTTCTTCTGTTAATGTTTTTAAATCTGCTAATTCAAACAATTCGTCGAATATCTCGCCTTTTAGTTCTGCCGGTTGCTCCAGCAATTCTGCCAGATGCTTCATGCAATACAACCATCGGTCTAAATCAGTCTCCAATTCTGCTAACGTTTTGTTGAACTTCGACAATTCTATTATGATAAATTGCACTTTATCGCTTGCCTTTTCCTTTGTTTTTTCATCCATCAGTGAATAACAGCTGATGTAATCGGTGCTATCCTCTGTCAAATTGAAATTCAAAATGGCGATGACAAACAACGGCTTCATCCCATAATCCCATTTTTTGCCTTTCTTGGCTTGCTTCAGAATGGCTGCCGCCGCATACAACCAACACCTTTCCATAAAATACTTTTGCCGAGCCACTTGCATCTCCACGATGTACCGCGCGCCAAGTTCGTCCTTGCAATGCAAATCATAAATCGTGTCTCGGTCTTCGGGCTTAAATCCCAACTGCTCAAGCGGCAAATGTTTGACTTCAACAATCTTTTTTTGCCCCTCAAAAATGCCGTTCAGCAAGCTGCGCATCAACTTCTCATGTTTCTCACTAAAAGCGGTCTTAAATCCATGGTCTGTTTTCAAGTCCATGTAACGCCCCGGTTTTTTCCGTTTTCCCTCGTTCTGTACCATAAAATGATTTTTTTTAAATTATTATTTCGGCATATTTAATCGCTTTGATTAAATAATCGCGACAAAGGTACGAAAAAGTTTTGAGTTATGAGTAAAAATTTTAATAACAATCAATAATTAATTAAAAAAAAATTACTATCTTTGCCCCCGAATAATAAATGTTCATATACAATGTCGAAAAAACATGTAATTTTAATCGCCCTGTTATTTTTGGGCTGCTTTTATCCGTCTTTTGCACAAAAAAAGGCAAAATTTCCCGTTAGCGGTGCGGACAATACAACTCCGTCGCGGTCGGAATATTTTTCTTGGATAAACAATGAATGGGATGGCGGTAATGCGGAACAAACCCGTGTTAACCTTGAGTTTTTCAAATGGTTGCATGATACTTACGGGATGCAATTGGATATTTATGCTCTTGATGCAGGGAATATCGATGGTTTCAGCAACTATTACGGAAGCATGAAATCCGAACGATTCCTCAAACGTTACCCGAATGGTTTTGGCGCACTGAGCCAACAGGCGGCAACCATGAACACGCGCCTCGGTATGTGGGGCGGTCCCGATGGATTCGGAAACACGCCACAGGAAGCGGCAGAACGCACGGAAACGATTGTCAGTCTTTTCAGAGACCACAACTTCGCGCTACTCAAACTTGATGGTGCTTGCGGTGTTTTGCGCAAAGAAAAATGGGACGAATTTGACCAAATGATGACTAAGGCGCGGCAATATGCACCGGATTTAGTTCTCCTCAATCACCGACTTGACTTGGGACCCGGTATGAAACACACCACCACCTATCTGTTGGGCGGTGATGAAACGTATATCGACGTTCACATGACTAACGACATGACTGCGCCGCACCACCGCGCAAAAGCCCTGAGCCGGGAATTGACGCCCGATTTGACACGCTTAACGGAAGACCACGGCGTCTGTATCTCTTCCTGCATCGACTATTGGGAAGACGACCTCATTTTGCAGGCTTTCAATCGCAACCTGATTTTGGCACCGGAGATTTACGGAAATCCCTGGCTGCTGCGCGATGACGAATATTCGTATTTGGCTTTTATTTTCAACCTGCACAAACAATACAATGCCATTTTAGTCAATGGAATTGTACTGCCGGAGAAGCAATACGGACCCAATGCCGTATCGCGCGGAGATGAATCGACACGGCTCATTACCTTGCGCAACCTCACTTGGGAACCGAAAAAATACGTCATCAATCTTGACAAAGAAATCGGACTGACTGCCAAAGGCAAAGCGAAAGTAAGGTTGTATCATCCGTATATCCATGACTTGGGCACATATTCGGTCGGCTCGAAAATCGAAGTGGAAGTGCTACCCTTCCGGTCGGCTTTGGTGAAAGTGACCACGAAGAAAGAAACGGACAAAGTGCTGTTGAGCGGCATCCCTTATCAGATTGTCAATGACAAAGTGGGAAATGTAACCGAGGTTAAATTGCTTGGAAAAGCGGGCGAAATCTATCAAGTGCGTTCAGAGTCGCCTGCAAAGACGTTTACAGTCACTTTCCCCGGCAATAAAATAGCAGGCGATTATCATCGGAAATTAGCTGTAATGCCTGAGTCGGCTATTCCCGCTGACGCGGAAGCCCTTTATTATGCCACCTGTTTTGCGGCAGACAATAATGCGTTGGAAGTCCGTTCGCTCTATCGCTCCGGTCCAACGGCTATTCCACAGGTGCAGAAAGCCCGCGATGCCTTTTTCGACCAACCCGTTTTCAGGCGCAAGAGAGTCTGGGACAAAAACATGTTCGATGGAGACTCCGAAACGGCGTTCGCTGTTAATATGGTAAACGGCGAGCAACGAGTCAATGGACAATCGGCTTTCATGCTTGACTTGGGCGAGAACATTCACTTGGATAAATTAATCCTGCACGCGGGTAATACATTAGACAGAGCATCGGCTTTTATTTCTTCTGACTTGAAAACATGGAAAGAAATTTCTTATAGTTCCGGTGCCGTTTTGGAAATCAATCTCAGCACTGAGGAAAGTTTCCGGTATTTCCGTCTTGATGTGTCTCCCATGCGGCTGACGGAAGTGGAAGGATACCGCGGCGGAGTAAAAATGGATAGAAGCAAATGGCGTGCCAACAATCTGTTCAGACCCTATTCCGGTGATTTAAAAACAAAGAAAGCATGGAAATCCGAATTTACGCTCGACCATATCAACAAAGGTGCGTATTTGTGCGTCGCTTTGGATGGAACGCACGGCATAGAAGGTGCCTGGGTAGGATTCAAAATAGACGGTCAATATGTAGGTGCACCGGATAGAGCACCTTCGTTTGCTTCCAATGTGTGGGAATACAGGGTACAGAAAAGCGATAAAAACTACACCTATTATCTTCCCTTGACCGAAAATATGGCGGGCAAAAAGATAGAGGCTTATGTGCTCGGATTCAACGAAGAAGTCGCCGTCACACCCACTATATGGCTCACGGCTTATCCTATACCGTTTGAAACGCAGGCATTATTGCTTGAATAACAGAATGAGATATATTTATGATATGAACATAACAATTAAAAATAATAATTATGAATTTCAATGATTTGGAAGTATGGTTTGTCACCGGTGCACAGTTGTTGTACGGTGGTGATGCGGTAGTGAAAGTAGATGCACATTCTACTGAAATGGTTAAAGGCTTGAACACCTTGGGTAAGTTGCCTGTAAAAATTGTTTACAAGGGCACTGCCAATTCGTCAAGCGAAGTGTCGGACATTATGCGGGCTGCCAATGGCGACACCAAATGTATTGGTGTCATCACTTGGATGCACACGTTTTCGCCTGCTAAAATGTGGATTCATGGGCTGATGGATTTCAAAAAGCCGTTGTTGCACCTCCACACGCAATACAACGAGCAGATTCCTTGGAATGAAATCGACATGGATTTCATGAATTTGAATCAGTCGGCGCACGGCGACCGCGAGTTTGGATTTATCACCAGCCGCCTGCGCAAGCCGCGCAAAGTGGTGGTCGGTTATTGGAAAGACCAGCCGACGCACGAAAAAATTGCCGGTTGGATGCGTGTGGCTGCTGCTTGGGCGGATTCGCAAAATATGCGTATCATCCGTTTTGGCGACAATATGAACAATGTTGCCGTTACCGATGGCGACAAAGTGGAAGCCGAAATTCGTTTGGGCTATCATGTGGACAATGCCCCGATTGCTAAATTGGTGCCTTACGTGGAAGCGGTTACCGAAGCGGAAATTGATGCTTTGATTGCCGAATACGAAAAATTGTACGACTTTGCCGCCGATTGCAAAAAAGGTGCGGAAAAACATAAACATGTGCGCGATGCTGCCGCTCAGGAAATCGGTCTGCGGCGTTTCTTGGAAGAAAAAGGCGCAAAAGCCTTTACGACCAGTTTCGACGAATTGGAAGGTATGAAGCAGTTGATGGGCTTTGCCTCGCAACGCTTAATGGCGGAAGGCTACGGCTTTGGCGCAGAGGGCGATTGGAAAACAGCCGCATTGGTACGCACCATGTGGGTGATGGGACAAGGATTACCCGGCGGACAATCTTTCCTCGAAGATTACACCTTGAATTTTGACGGAGCCAACAGTTCCATTCTGCAAGCGCACATGCTGGAAATCAATCCCGAAATAGCGGCGAAAAAACCGCGCATCGAAGTGCATTTCCTTGGCATCGGCGACGCGGGTACTTGCGCCCGTCTGGTATTCCAAGCGCACCCCGGCGAAGGCATCGCCGCCACTATCGTGGATATGGGCAACCGCTTCCGCATGATTGTCAACAAAGTGGATGTGATTGAGCCGAAAGCCCTGCCGAAATTGCCGGTTGCCTGCGCACTTTGGAAGCCGCAACCCAATTTGGAAATCGGTGCCGGTGGTTGGATTCTTGCCGGTGGGACGCACCATTCCAGTTTCTCCTACTCGCTGACGGTTGAACATTTGGAAGATTATGCCGAAATTGCCGGTATCGAATTGCTTACAATTGATAATGATACGACAATTAGCAAGTTGAAGTTTGAGTTGAAGGTGAATGAAGTTTATTATTTATTAAATAAGGCAGTACAATGAAAAAAAGTTTGTTAAGTATAAGTATAGCCTTATTTGCAGGCATTAGTGTAATGGCGCAAAGCAATCCGCCTGTTCAAATAAGCGTAGATGCAAGAGAGAAAATTGCTACGGTCAGCCCCTTGTTCAACGGCTCTAATATTGAGGATTTGAATAATCAGACCAATGGCGGAATATTCAGCCAATTAATTCACGGAGAGGCTTTTGAAGAAAACGTTGATGTGGATTTTTTGAATTTGAAACGTGGCGATTATTCCAAAATTTACGTCTATATTGATGAACGGCGCATACCGCACTTGTTAAGTCAGGCGAATGTTTACAACCGTATCACCTGGAACAACCTTTCCGAACGTTACGATGTCAATTCAAAGGATTTGTACAGCAACATCGGTGGAAACACAAGACCCGAACTCATTTCGGACTGGAAATTCTACGGACGTTATCTGCCTTATGACTCGCTTCCGGCGAATATTCAAAAAACGATGATGGAGCGCATCAACGGCGATGAACAAATTTCAAAATATTGGGATAAATGGGCTGCGGACGGTGCGAAATACAAATATACTTTGGAACGCAACGGTAATGCGTATATGGGCAGACAAACGCAGGTCTTGACTTTTGTGTCGGGCAGCGGCGAAGTGGGGTTGACCAATAGAGGATTGTACAAACAAGGCATCCGTTTCGAAGGAGGAAAACCATACGACGGCGTGATAAGAATTAGAGGCGAAAGAAACACAACGGTTTACCTTTCCCTGCGCAACGAAAAAGGAGAAATTTTAGCTGAAAAATCATACGCATTACAAGGCAATGGAAGACGGTATGAAAAACTTGAATTTGAATTATTGCCCAATGCAAGCACCATTAACGGCAGTTTCGGCATTTCTCTGAAAAATCCGGGTGAAATCCGGCTTGGGTTTGCTTTTCTGCAACCCGGCAAATGGGGCAGAGTAGCAGGCGGTTTCCCTATCCGTAAGATGTTTGTGGATGCGCTGAAAAAGCAGGGAATTACTGCTTTCCGCTATAACGGTTCCATGGTGGATGTCGGTGCGGATACTTATCTTTACCGTTGGAAAAAAATGATTGGTCCCGTTGACGAGCGCCGAGTAACGTTCCGTAGCGGTTTTAATCCGTATGCCACACACAGTTTCGGATTTATCGAAATGTTGCAGGCAGCCGAAGCCATAGGCGCAACAGCCATTATCGGTATGAGTATGGACGAAACGTACGAAGATATTCGCGATTTTGTGGAATACGTCAATGGGGCGGTTACTACCCAGTGGGGTGCCTTACGCGCCCAGCACGGACATCCCGCTCCCTATAATCTGAAATATATTCAAGTCGATAACGAGCGGGGAATTTCGAACGGTTATGTCAATTGCATGAAAAAGTTTGCGCAGGCAGCATGGGAAGTTGATAAAAATATGTCGATTATGACTTCGCTCAACATTGGCAACAAGGGCTACAAACGCGACGGACGAGATTATCAGTTGGCTTCCGAAATGGCAGGTTGGTTTATCAATCAGGGAAAAGGCGAACAATTGGCTTGGGACCCGCATTACGGCAGTGCAAGAGATTTTGCCGACCTCGGCGATGCTTACCTCAACGAAATGGGAATCAATTTGCAAGCCGAACTTGCCAAAGATTACCCCGGTTACTGGCTCAAACTGCATCCGATGGAAGAAAACGGCTGGCGTTGCGATTGGGACAGAGGCTTGGCACACGCTCACAATTGGAACACCAATCAACGGCACGGCAATAGTTTTGTGATGCTGGGAACAGCCAACACGTTTCAGCCGCATGGCTTGCATTATATGTGGGACCAGGGGCGCGTACATTACACTGCCGACACGATTTGGTTTCAACCCTCGGCACATATCGACGAGATGATGACGAAAACGTGGAAACCCAATGTGGTGAAAACAACAAGCAGCGATGAAAAAGCACTGGACGTGACGGCAAAAATCAACGATAAAAAAAACGAAATGACGATTTATGTTGCCAATTTAAGCGACCAACCGCAACCGGCAATATTGAACATTGCCGGATTTGCGTTCAAAACGAATGCCGAAGTGCAAACCATTGGCGACTGCGAACTGACGGAATACAACACTTACGAAAACAAAGACAATGTAGTGTTTAAGCCATCTGTGGCGACGATTAAAAAGAAGGATGCGCAATATACGTTCCCGAAATATTCATACACGGTAATCACGTTGAAGAAATAAAATTAGAATTAAATATGAAAAAAATATTTTTAAGCATAATAATCGCATTATCATCAACTTGTGCATTTTCGCAAAGCGATTTTCGTTCGTGGGCGCAAACGCCGCCCATGGGTTGGAATTCGTGGGATTGTTACGGCCCCACGGTAGAGGAACATGAAGTGAAAGCCAATGCCGATTATATGGCAAAACACCTAAAGAAATACGGATGGGAATATGTGGTAGTGGATATCCGCTGGTATGTGGAAAACGACAAAGCCGGAGGTTACAATGAAAAAGACCCCCGTTTTGTGTTGGACGAATACGGACGTTATCAACCCGCCGTCAATCGGTTTCCTTCGGCTGCCGATAACAAGGGGTTTAAACCCCTTGCCGACTATGTTCATTCCAAAGGCTTGAAATTCGGTATTCACCTCATGCGTGGTATCCCCAAAGAAGCGGTAGCGAGAAAATTGCCTATAAAAGGGACAAGCGTTACAGCCGACAAGGTATATTCTACCGAATTGCTATGCAGGTGGTTGAAAGACAATCTTACCGTTACCGAACAAACCGGAGGACAGGAATACTACAACTCCATCATGGAACTGTATGCTTCTTGGGGTGTTGATTTTTTGAAAATAGATGATTTATCCAGTCCTTATCACAAATCGGAAATTGAGATGATACGCAAAGCCATCGACCGGACAGGTCGGGCGATGGTTTTGAGCACGTCGCCGGGAGAAACACCGGCATCCGAAGCCAAACATGTGAGCACTCATGCCAATATGTGGCGTATGGTTGGTGATGTGTGGGACGTGTGGCGAGATTTGCCGCATTTGATGAAAGTGGCGCAAGAGTGGTATCCCTACATTGCACCGGGAACTTGGCCCGACTGCGATATGATACCGCTTGGTCGTATTGCCATTCGGGGCGAAAGAGGCGAAGATAGAATGACACGCCTCACCGAAGAGGAACAATATTCACTCATGACTTTTTTCACCATCTTGCGTTCACCACTGATGTTTGGTGGCGATTTGCCCAGCAATGACAAATTCACCCTGTCGCTGCTAACCAATAAAGACGTTTTGAAAATGCACCGCGAAAGTTCGGAGGTCAGACAGGTATTTCAGAAAGACGGCAAAGTAGCGATTACTTCCCGTAATTCCAAAACCGGCGAGGTCTATTTGGCAATTTTCAATCTGAATGACAAGGATAATCAGACAATATCCGTTGATTTTGGAGAATTGGGTATTACCGGCAGTCATTCTTTTACGGATATGTGGTCAGGCAAAAAAACAGGAAATTATGAAAACAAGTTCAGTCAGACTTTGAGTCCTCATGCTTCAAAATTATATAAAATAAAAAAATCATGAAAAAAATTATAATGATAGTATGTTTGCTGAATGTCACATTGACTGTATTTTCACAGACACAGTACGCTTTTGTTTTAGACACAAAAAAGACAGGCGCAGCCATACAACAGGATATGTACGGTATTTTCTTTGAAGACATCAATTTTGGTGCCGATGGCGGTCTCTATGCCGAATTGGTCAAAAACCGTTCATTCGATTTCACCAACTCACCTTTGATGGGTTGGAAGGCGTATGGGCTGGTGGAAGTGCGAGCCGATGACTGTCCTTTCGACCGAAATCCGCATTATGTGCGACTGACCAATCAACAGGAGCTGCTTACAGGCACGGGGCTGATGAATGAAGGTTTTACCGGAATCGGTATCAAAACCGATGAAACCTACCGTTTTTCGGTGTATGCACGTTCCATTGACGGAACATCGAAAACAGTTTTTGCCGAACTAATCAGCAGTCAAAACAATCCGTCCGGCGGTGTTGAAATAAAAGTAGAAGGGAAAGGTTGGAAGAAATATACCGGTGAAATCAAAGGAAAAGTAACCGATGCACATTGTCGTTTGAATGTGAGATTGATGACTGCCGGCGTGGTTGATTTGGAGCATGTTTCGTTATTTCCGGCTAAAGTATGGCAAAACCGCGAAAACGGTATGCGCCTCGACTTGGCACAAGCCTTGGCAGACTTGAAACCCGGTGTTTTCCGTTTTCCGGGAGGATGTATTGTGGAGGGCAATAATCTGGCAACCCGTTATCAGTGGAAAAACAGTGTGGGGCAGGTGGAAAATCGTCCGGTCACTGAAAATCGTTGGAATTACGAAATTAAGCACAGGTTTTTCCCGGATTATTTTCAATCGTACGGGCTTGGTTTTTTTGAGTATTTCCAGTTGGCAGAAGATTTTGGTTCAGAGCCGCTTCCCGTCATCAGTTGCGGCTTTTCGTGCCAGTTTCAACACGGACGCGAGCAAGTCGTTCCCTTGGATTCGCTGCAACCGTATATTGACGATGCTTTGGATTTAATTGAATTTGCCAATGGCTCGGCTACAAGTGCTTGGGGCAAAGTTCGCGCGGACATGGGACATCCCCTACCCTTCAATATGAAATATTTAGCCATAGGCAACGAGCAATGGGGCGAGCAATATCATCTGTATTTAGAGGCATTTATGAAGCAAATCCGCCCGAAATATCCCCATATCAAAATTGTGGGAACGGCAGGACCTTCGGCATCGGGAAGAGAATTTGACCGCTTATGGCCTCAAATGAAAGCCTTGAAAGTCGATTTAGTGGATGAACATTATTATATGTCGCCGGAATGGTTTTTGGAAAATGCGAAACGCTACGATAACTACGACCGCAAGGGTCCGAAAGTTTTTGCCGGAGAATATGCCGCACACACGCGCCCGGGAAGAAAGAACAGTTTAGAAGCTGCTTTAGCCGAAGCTGCTTTTCTCACCGGTGTTGAACGCAATGCCGATGTGGTGCATTTGGCAACGTATGCCCCGCTATTGGCGCATGTGGATGCCTGTCAATGGAGTCCCGATTTGATTTGGTTTGACAACTTGACGGTGGTTAAAACGCCGAATTACTATGTTCAGCAACTCTATTCCCATCACAAAGGAACAAATGTGTTGCCGCTGACATGGAACGGACAACCGCTGACCGGACAAAACGGCTTGTATGCCTCCGCAGTTTACGATAAAGTGCAGAACAGCTATATCATCAAAGTTGCCAATGTTGAAAAAGAAGCGAAAGAAATAACCGTCACCCTATCCGGTTTGAAGAAAAATGCTCAGTTGACACTTGGAGAAAATACCCGGCTGAAAGCGGAAAACAAAACAATGGAGAATACATTAGAATCGCCTTTTGCCGTTATTCCGGAAAGCGCTGCGGCAACATTAACGGACAATCAATTGAAAATTACGGCAGAAAAAGAATCATTTACCGTTTATAAAATAAATTTGAAGCAATGAAAAAGAAACTGTTTTATTCCTTAGTGCTTTTACTTGCAACTACAAATGTATTTGCGCAATACAAGTTCGACAACATCCTGTATGGTGCTGCCTATTATCACGAATATATGCCTTCGGAACGGTTGGACGAAGATATAAAAATGATGAAAGCCGCCAATGTGTCGGTGGTGCGTGTAGGCGAGTCAAGCTGGGCATTGTTCGAGCCGCAGGAAGGCGTGTTTGAGTTTGCCTGGATGGACCGTATCCTTGATAAAATGCAGGCAGCCGGCATAAAAGTTATGTTCGGAACGCCGACGTATTCCATTCCTGCGTGGATGGCGCACCGCTACCCCGAAGTGCTTGCAGAACATACAAAAAGCGGCAAAGCGTATTATGGCATTCGACAAAACATGGATTTCACCAACCCGACTTATCTTTTTTTCTGCTAACGGATTATCCGCAAGTTGATGGAACATTATGCGCAACATCCGGCAATTATCGGCTATCAGGTGGATAATGAAGTAGAAGCGCGCGGGGTGAACAACCGCGATTATTTTGTCGGATTTCGCAATTATGTGAAAGGAAAATTTCATGGCGACCTCCAACTGCTTACCAAAGAATGGGGAATGAATTATTGGGGAATGAACATTAACACCTGGGAAGAATTTTATCCGCTTGACGGAGTAACCAACCCTTCGTACAAACTCGAATGGGAACGCTACAACCGCTTTCGATTGGCTGAATTTTTGAATTGGCAATGCGATATTGTGAATCAATACAAACGCCCTGACCAATTCGTAACCCATTGTTTTATGCCCTCTTTTCATAATATCGACCATGTGGAAAGTTTTCGGCAAATGCAATATCCTGCCGGAAACGTATATCATAACGTCCAAGATGGTCAGGATGGACGGTCGATTGCGTATGTGGGCGAGTATATACGCACAGTGGCAAAAGGCAATTACCTGATTACTGAAACCAACGCGCAGGCGATAGGTTGGGATTCCAGAAGCCAAAAACCGCTTTATGATGGACAATTGCGGCAAAATGCGTATGCGCAATTGGCTTCGGGTGCGAATATAGTGGGATATTG
>BBRT01000312.1 GCA_001417715.1 Candidatus Symbiothrix dinenymphae | reverse complement strand
AACCTTTGATGGTGATGTTGACTCCGGGCATCCCCTCACCGGTTTCATCATACACGAAACCGGTAACGGGCTTTGACCGTGCCGAGGCATTTGTGACTTGTGCCGCCTCCTGCGGCACTTCAGCGCGAATACTTCTCCCCCCCCCCCCCCCCAAGAGGATGCTGCCTAACAGCAATGTTTTTGCAAACTTTGCAAAGTTTTTGAATTTTTTGTTTTTACATCTTTTCTTCATAAATTTTAATTTTAATGTGTAACAAATTTTTTTATGAATTGCCACCATGACAACTCGGCGGCAAAGGTAAGGAATGTTTTTGAAATGACAATGGATTTTTTTGACTTTAACACTTCATAATGTTAAAGTTTGTTAATTTCGTTGTTATCGTCATTGCGGGTCAAGCCCGCAATGACAGAAATGCGGCACTCATTCGCTCTTGTTCTTCGCGCGAAATCTTATATTTAGTCGCCACTTCGCGCCATTTCGACACTACATGGGTGGTGTTTTGGATAATTTCGGCTGCTTTTTTATCCGTCAGTCTGAAAAATGGTGCTACTTCGGCTGCTAAATCCGGATTTAGTGAATTATCGTGTGCCGAGATGTTCAGTTTCAAGCCGCCCCGGTAGGGATTGGGGTTAATGTCATACGCGGGAGAGAGTCTCCAGCCCGATGTTGTGAGCAAAAAACCATGATTTCGCAGATGGTCGTCCGTGTTGCTCACACAAATGGAAAAAACGATGCGCCGAAACAATTCCTCCAAATCCTGCGCCACGTTTGCCCCTTTTTGGATGATGAACGCGACCAATTCCAAATAACTGACTCCGTCCTGCGCCCCGGTTCCATCGGTATAGCCCAAAAGTGACATGGCGGATGCGAAGTGCAGCCGCTGCCCTTGCGGCGTGCGGTCAAACCGCTTGCTTAAAAACGTGTGGTAAGTGCCATAAAACCGCTTTGCCATCGCCGGAGGCACATTTAGCCCTGCTTTTTGCGCCAATTCGCTGCTCACCATTTCCCATGCACCAACATCGTACCGGTCTTCCTTGCTCGGAAATTTGGCAATCCACAAGGCCCCATTCGCGTCCATAACCCCCGCTTTGGGTCGCGCACCGCCCAAAGAAGCCCCCGGTGCCAGCAGCATTGAGAGCCATTTCAACGATTCGGCATCGTTTTTCATTAAATCGTTTTCCAATTGCTGGCTTGCGTGCTCGAGTTCCCGAATAGATGTCCACGGCGGCGTTGAGAAATGCGTATTGTCGCTCAGGAACATCCCTGATGCCGATTCTTTAAATCGCAGTGCACCCATGCGGTGTTTGTCGAACACGCCCAACAAAAAATCCGACTCCGCCAAATTGCGGCAGGGACGATTTTCCATACGCGCCAAAATAGACTCCCGCCGTTCCATCAACACACGTCCCCAGCGGTCGGGCGACGAATCCAGGAAAACGCCAAAATTGCTTTTCCCTTCTCGCAGATAGTGTCGCCCGAAATAAATACCCAAGTCAGGGTCAATCTCTTGAGCCAAAGGCGATTGCAACCATTGACGGTCGTACTCAAAAGAAAAAATCTCTTTCCCGCGCACAAACAGCGAAAACAATGTGCCGATGAATTGAGGTGCCTCCAAGCCGTCCCAATCCGCATATACCACTATCTCTTTTGCCTCATTCATGACTTTTCGCTTGTTTTTTTAGGTGCCTGTTTTTTAGGTGCCCTTTTTTTGACCAATAACTCTGCATCTTGCAATTTACGTCCCAAAACATCGTCAGATGCCATTGTAGCGATGTTTTTTTCCAAGCCCAACACAAACAGGACTTGTGCATAATAGCCGAACGACACGCTTGGCTCGCCTTTTTCAATCTGCCAAAGGGTGGAGCGCGAAATGCCTGCACGCTCGGCAATCTGCTCGGCACTCAGTCGCCGCCGCAGTCGAGCCAGCTTAATGTCAGCCCCCAATTCCGCAATAATTTGGGTCAGACGAGGCAATAATACAAATTTTGTCCGCTTCATAACTTCTAATATTTCGGACAAAGGTAGTGATTTTGTTTCAATTATCAAACATTATCTTATATAGCCGCCTCGTTCTAACAATAAAACCTGTTAAGTCTTGAAGACTTAACAGGTTTATAGAATCAGCAACAAGTGAAGAAAACAAGCGCATAAACCGCCAGCAGCAAACTATCGAAGCGGTCTAAGAAGCCACCGTGACCGGGCAACGCATTGCCCGAATCCTTTATGCCCAATGTGCGCTTGAACAGCGACTCAATCAAATCGCCCCACACGCCGAAGAGGGCAACGGCGAGTGCCATTGCTAACCAGATAGCAGTTACCAGTTGCCAGTTACCAGTTACCAGTGACCAGTGACCAGTTACTGATGCGGTGGTGGTTTGGGCAAATGCGAGGGAGGATAGGGCGGCGAATGTTAGTCCGCCCCAGAAGCCTTCCCATGTTTTTTTGGGGGAGATGCGTTCGATGAGGCGATGTTTGCCGAATTTCATGCCTGTCAGGTAGGCTCCGGTGTCATTCACCCAGATGAAAACAAACAATGCCAGCAAGAAAATTGGGGTGTAGCCCTCCTGAGTGAAAGCCACAATATTGAGCAATGAAAACGGCAAAGCAATATAAATCTGCCCAAGAAAAATATAACCCAAATGCGCAATATGGTCTTCATTCTCAACATAAAGCTCTGCAACCAAAACACTTACAAGATAAAGCAAATAAGGCAAAAAAATCAACAATTGGTAACCGGTAACTGGTAACTGCAAACTGGTAACTGGTAACTGGTAACTGGTAACTGCAAACTGGTAACTGTAAAAGCTTGCAAACAAAATCAGCCCGCCCAAACAATGATGCAACCGATTGATTGATGCGCTTTTATGCACATTCAGCAAGCCATAAAACTCCCACAAGCAACAAACCGTCACCACTGCAAACAATGCCCCAAAGGTGCAGGCACCACCCATGATGCCGCCTAAGATGACCAGCACGTAAATTAGCCCTGTTATTGAGCGAGTGAGCATATTTTTCATACTTTATATAAATTTTCTTTTTTCTCGTCATTGCGGGTCACGCCCGCAATGACGATGCTAATCAACTTTTCCAGTTTCCTCTTTTGCTTTTCTGCCCCACCTGCGCCGTTTTGGGGCTTCTTCTGCTTTCGGGGCTTCTTCTGCCTCTACTTCCGGCTTTATCAGCCCTTGCTGTTGCAGGATTTCTTGCGAGCGCGATGTCCATTGGCGTTTGCCGAAAATGCGCTCCAAGTCGTCGGAATAGATGACTTCTTTTTCTAACAATATGTCTGCTAACTGCTTGTGAGAGTCCTTGTTGAGTGCCAGGATTTCCTTTGCTCGCAGGTATTGTTCGTTCACGATGCGCTTCACTTCTTCGTCTATCAGGGTTGCCGTTTCGTCGCTGTAGGGCTTGGTGAATGTGCCCCAGTCCTGACCGCTTGAATCGTAATAATTCAGGTTCGGGAGGCGTTCGCTCATGCCGTAATAGGCTACCATGGCGTAGGCTTGCTTGGTCACTTTTTCCAAATCGTTGGTGGCACCCGTCGAAATTTTGCCTAATGTTAATTCTTCGGCTGCACGACCGCCCAGAGTGGCGCACATTTCATCCTGAAGCTGCTGATAGGTGGTGATTTGCCGCTCTTCCGGCATATACCACGCGGCACCGAGACTTTTCCCGCGAGGCACAATCGTCACTTTCACTAATGGGTTGGCATATTCGAGCATCCAACTCAGCGTGGCGTGACCTGCCTCGTGGAGGGCGATTGCCTGCCGCTCTTCGAGTGTCGTAATCTTCGATTTTTTCTCTAAACCGGCTACGATGCGGTCAACGGCATTCATAAAATCGTCGCGCCCTACCAGTGTTTTGCCACCGCGGGCGGCAATCAGTGCGGCTTCGTTGCAGACATTGGCGATGTCGGCACCCGAAAATCCGGGCGTTTGACGTGCCAGAAACTCGGTATCAACCGTTTCATCTATCTTGATGTCGTTTAAGTGCACGACAAAAATTTCTTTGCGGTCGTTCAATTCGGGCAAATCCACGTTAATTTGGCGGTCGAAGCGTCCGGCTCGCAACAAAGCCTTGTCCAGAATGTCCGCGCGGTTGGTGGCTGCAAGGATAATCACCCCGCTGTTGGTGCCAAAACCGTCCATTTCCGTCAGCAACTGATTGAGCGTATTTTCGCGCTCGTCGTTGCCACCCATCGCCATATTGCGGCTGCGCGCACGCCCCACCGCATCAATTTCGTCGATAAACACGATGCAGGGTGCCTTTGCCTTTGCTTTGGCAAACAAATCGCGCACCCGCGATGCCCCTACGCCCACAAACATCTCCACAAAATCGGAACCCGACAGCGAGAAAAACGGTACCTCTGCCTCACCTGCTACTGCCTTTGCCAGCAGCGTTTTACCCGTTCCCGGAGGACCCACCAGCAACGCACCGGTGGGAATTTTGGCACCCAAGGCGGTATATTTTTGAGGCGTTTTTAAGAAATCCACAATTTCTTCCACTTCCTGCTTGGCTTCGCTCAGCCCTGCCACGTCTTTGAAAGTTGTTTTTTTGTTGGCAGTGCCCTTGTCATATATCTGTGCCCGGGAATTGCCCACGCCAAAAATGCCACCGGCACCACCGCCACCCATCTTGCGCATCACCCAAACCCACAGGAAAACGAAAAACAAAATCGGCAGAAAACCATTCAGTAAGTTCAGCCAAAAATTGCCGCCCTCCTCATATTTGACGGTGGCATCAATGTCGTAGCGTTCCTTCGTCTTGTCGTAAAAATCCGAAAAACGGTCGGCAGACGGCAAAATGGTCTTCACGCTTGGCTTTTCCGTTTCGCCCCACGCATTGGTTCTAATCGGTGGCACAGTATCGCCAAAGACCGCTTTTTGATGTGCGGGCTTCACTTCGGCAAGCACCAAATTTTCTTTGAGGTTGACCGTCATCCTGGAAAACACATTTTCGCGCGTATAGCGTTGAAAATCAGACCAGTCAATTTGCTTTTCGGTCGGCATCGCGTCCTTAGTCGTGACGAACCAATAGACTATCGCACCACAAAGGATGAGATAAATCCAATTCGGGTCGAATTTCATCCCCCCACTTTTTTTCTTAACTGCATTTGTACTCATAAATCATCAGGAATTTCTATTGTGTCGGCATCTGCCCACAGCGTTTCTAAATCATAAAATTGACGCAATTCAGGGATGAAAATGTGCACGATCACCGTGCCGTAATCCATCGCAATCCACTGTGCGTCCTGCATACCAATAGCCCCAAGCGGCTTTTCTTTCAAATCGTCACCCACCTTGTCCCAAACGCTGTCCGAAAGCGCGGACACCTGCGTAGGCGTATTCCCCTGTGCCACAATAAAATAGTTGCAAATGGAGCCGTCCAACCTGGAAACGTCCAAAGTCATGATTTTCTGCCCTTTTTTATCCTGCAAAGCCTCAACAATCTTATTGACCAATATTTTTGTTTCGTTCATGGGCGCAAAGATACAACATTTTTTCAAAATTGCGCACTGTTTTTTTTATGATTTGCTATTTGACGGCGGTTTCTCAATTCAATGTCCTGATAAATTCTTCAAAAAGCAATACTTTTTTTATTTGCGATTTATCAAAAAGCAGATGCTCAAAATCGTGTGATTTTTGTTGTATGTCGATGCTATTCAGGGCATTAGTGAGAGCTATTTTCAATTCTGCACCATTATGGATGTTACATTTGGCGGTCAAATAGCCATAATCGGGTTCGGTCTGCGATAATAAAAACAGGACATCATAAAAATCGCGCCCTTTTTGACGAGAGAGGAGCGCAGAAATTTTCATCGCACACAAAATGCCGTCCGGTGGCACCGGAAAAGGGAAAAAGAAGCCTGCCCGCTTGACATTCACCACAACAGGCACATAATTATAGCCCTGATTTTGGCTTTCAATCTTAATCAAAAAGCGTTCTTCTTTGTGTCCCGACAGCCCCAAGTTAAACAGCAGTTCAGGAAAATAGATATTCCGCCTGAATGCTTTCAATTTGTCATTGGCTTTATCCCGCGATTCTACCTGAAAACCAGCCCGTTGCAGAAAAATTAACACATCATCGGTCATTTGCAAAAACTCGTCCGACGAAAGATTTTTGCAATCAAAATCAAGGTCTTCCGAAAACCGGTCTATCCCGTGCACAAGCCTCAGATTGGTGCCGCCGATAAACGTTATTTTATTCACATACGATGAGGTTGAAAGGTAGTCCAAAATCATCAATTGGATGTACTCTTTCAACATATACTTTTGACAGGAGGCATTTTCGTGTAATGCCGGAGGGAAAAAAGCCTTTATTTGTTCTAATTGTATCATAATCAATAGGTTGATAACATAATTTGTACTCTTGTGTCCAACGCTTTTGAGTGAAATTTTTGCAAAAAATCCTTCAATCGCCGGATGTTCAGTTCTTCACTCATGAAATATTCATCGAAGCGCAAATTTTCCATTTCTTCGGCTGTGTTGTAAAACGGATACAGATAGAGCAGGTCGAGAATAGCCTTTTCGGGGTATGCAAATTGTATGACACGGTCGCCATAAGGTTTTAATTCATAGCCAAATAGCAGTTCGCCTTTTATCGTCTGATAGGAGTAAAGCCCGAAAGCATTTGTAAATTCAGCCGTTTTCAAAGCCGACACTGCCGTAATTTGCGTAACTGCCTCAGGGATAATTCCATAGAATGCCAAAGCAGTGTGCAAACTCACGTAAGACGGCTTGTAGATGCGATTGGATAGATAGAGCGCAAAATCAGACTTCCCAAGATACTCCGAAAACGCATAATAACCCTGCCGCAATTTTCCCAAATACCCTGCTTTGACCCACCGCGTGAGGTTATTTCTGTCAAATTTTGGATATTTGGCATACACCTGATGCACATTGAAGCATCCAAGCTCAACAAAATTAGTTCTAAACTCAATAAAATTCATTCCATTTCTATTTTGCTGCAAAGATAGTGAATTATAGAAACAAAAACAAATAAATTAGCACCGGCGGAGTTCATGGAATTGCGGGTCAAGCGGGTGCACGACAAATTTCCTAGCGTAGGGCATCGTCCTACGGACAGGATATGGCATTGAATGCAAGCCCTGAACGGTTTTATCCCGTAGGGATTATAGCTCGGTAGAACTGGAATGCCTCCCCCATTCCTGCATCCCGTAGGGATGCAACATCATCCGCAATCGGTTGCATCCCTACGGGATGCAGGGTGGAGGTTAGAATTGGCTTTTCTACCGAGCTATAATCCCTACGGGATAAAAGGCTATGTATATTTGTCCCTGCGGTACAAAGCACCGTTTGCGAAATAATAGCACCTGAAAAAAATAACTCATAACTCATAACTACTCAACGATGATTTTCACCTGCCGCCGTTCATTTCCTGCCGTTACAATCAAGACATACACACCCTTGTTCAAATTCCGGTTAGTGTAGAACAGCGAGTATCTGCTTGCTCCCTGCTCGCTGCGCATATCGACACATACGCCGGATGCCACTTCATAGATGAGTACCCTGGCATCGGCAACTTCCCGCAGTTCCAAATCCACAGCAAATACCCCGTTGGTTGGATTTGGAAATTGATTGAGCGACTTAATAAGCGGCTCCTGGCTGCCCCAACCGTCGTAAGCATCCTCATCTTCATCACGGATTTCCACCACCTCCACCTGCTTGATTGCCTGAGAATAGCAACCACCCGAATAGGCGAACAAATCAATGTTGTATATGCCTGTTTGCAAGCATTTTAAGTTTAAAATGTACTGCGCATCATCCGTTTCTATCCGTTCAAAAACTGCGGTATCGTAGCTCCATATCAAACTGTCTAATGCCATATTTGAAAGCTCGTAAATAACCAGCGTATCGCCTACCTCAGCCTCCGAAGCCATTAAGAAATCGGCTTGCAGACCATTCACCCCGATGGTTACCGAGATGTCGCCAAAAATCGAACAGCCCGTGCTGTTAGTCGCCTCCAAAAAGTAATGCCCGGCTTCTTTGACCGTCAAATAGCGGTCGGTGGAAATCGTCCCCTTTTCGGCTGTAAACCACCGATATGCCGCATAATCGTGACCATCAAGGGTCACTTGACCGCCCGGACACATCAAAATATCTGCGCCCAGAAAGACGGTTTGATACTCCGGCTCATCCAAACTGACACGTTTCTCATCGCTGCAACCATTAGCATCAGTCACCCGCACCCAATAATCGCCTTTGGGCAGGTTGTCAATATTCGCTGTGGTGGCTCCCGTTGACCACAAGTAAGTGTAACTTGCTGTGCCGCCCGCGATTGCCGTGTGTATATAGCCATTGCCGGAGCCAAAGCATTGCGGCTCTTTCACATCCGAAAAACTTAAAATCAACGGCTCCGGCTCTTTCAAAGTGATTTGCTTTTCAAACGAACAGCCATTTTCATCCGTCACTCGCACCCAATAATCGCCTTTGGGCAGGTTGTCGATGTTCGGCGTGGTGGCTCCGGTTGACCACAAGTAGGTGTATTTTCCGGTGCCGCCCGCAGTTTCCGTATGGATATAGCCGTTACGGTCGCCAAAACACAGCGGGGCTTGCACTTCGGAGAATTGCAACACCAGCATATCCGGCTCGCCCAAAGCCATGGATGTTTGATACAAACAGCCGTTTTTGTCCGTCACCCGCACCCAATAGTCGCCCTTGACCACGTTTTTGATACTTGGCGTGGTGGCTCCCGTTGACCACAAATAGGTGTAAGGTGCTGTGCCGCCTGTGGTTTCCGTGTCTATATTGCCGGTGTTGCCGCCGAAGCAATCCGGCGTTTTCACTTTGGAGAAACTCACAATCAACGGCTCCGGCTCATGCACAGTTATTTGCTTTTCATACGCGCATTTGTTTTTGTCCGTCACCCGCACCCAATAATCGCCCTTCGGCACGTTCTCTATGTGCGGCGTGGTGGCACCCGTTGACCACAAATATGCGTAAGGTGCTGTGCCGCCTTCCGTTGTCGTGCGTATATAGCCGGTGTAGTTGCCGAAACAATCCGGTTCTTTCACCTCCGAAACATTCAAAACCAACGGTTCCGGCTCATTCAAAGTTATTTGTGCCGTATAGGAACATTTGTTTTTGTCCGTCACTTGCACCCAATAATCGCCTTTGGGTAAATTGATTATGCTCGATGCGGTGTCGCCCGTTGACCAGCGGTAAGTATAATCTCGTGTTCCACCCACCGTTTGCGTCAATATATAGCCGGTGCGGTTGCCGAAACAATCCGGTTCTTTCACTTCGGAGAACTGCAAATACAACGAATCCGGCTCTGTCAAAGTCGTTTGTGTTTGATATGTGCAGCCATTGCCATCGGTTACGCGCACCCAATAATCGCCCTTCGTCAGATTGCTGATATGAGCCGTTGTGTCGCCTGTTGACCACAAGTAACTGTAAGGCAGCACTCCACCCATGGTTTCAGTGCGTATGTAGCCATCGTCGCTACCGAAGCAGAGCGGTCTTTGAACCTCGTAGATGTGCATCGACAGCGGATTGGGTTCGCCAATGTCGAAGTAACGTGTTGTGGAACAGCCGTTTGTGTCTGTGAGTGTCACATAATGCCTTCCTTTTCGGAAATGATTGGACGATTCGCCCACATCGCCATTCGACCAAATGAGCGTGTAGGGCGCGTAAGGCTCGGCGGGCGTGATGCCGGTCACTTTGGCAGTGCCGGTGCTGTCACCAAAGCATAGCACATCGGTTGTTTTAATTTCGGTGATGCTTGGCAGGGCAGACGGTTTTATCCATTGCACCAGCCCTGTTGTGCAGCCGTTGTAGTCGGTTACGGTCAAACTGTATGAACCGCTTTTCAAATTGGCGATGGTGGAGTCGGTGCTGATTTCGGTGCCATTGAACACCCAACTGTATTGGTAGGGTTTTGTGCCACCTTTCAGGCTCACGGTGATGCTTCCGTTATCTTCGCCACAGGTGGTGTGGGTGATGGTTACGGTTTTGAACACGAGCGAATCCGGTTCGGGCACATCAATCGTCAGCGTATCTATATTCACGCAGTTGTTGTTGTCGATGAAGACGAAAGTGTGCAGTCCGGCGCGCAGACTGGTTGCTTCATTGCCCGTTGTCCAAAGCCCCACTCCAAGTTCCATAAAGCGGTAAGGAGGTACCCCGCCACGCATATCGAAGACAATGCGCCCATCGTCGCCACCTTTGCAGCGGACACTGTCCACCCGTGCCACAGTAGTGCGCAACGTATCCGGGTCGGTAATCGTAACCTGCACACTGTCGATGGAGCCACGTTTGTCTATCAGGTAAAAATACTGCTTTCCGGTGGCTAAATTGATGAATGATGCGCCATTATCGTAGTTGGTGTCCTCGTGGCGGAACTGGTAATCGCCCCAACCGCCGCTTGCCGCGAGTTCGACAAACGCATTTTGGTCGGTCGCGCAGTATTGATTTTGTTGTCGGACGATGCTTAGATGCAAATCCTGCGCCGGCTCAAGCACTTCCATATTTTGGGTCAATTGCCTGCCATAGCGGTCTTCCACCTGCACAGTATAAGTGCCGACAGGAATGTCGGTGAGGATGCTGCGGTATTCATTGCCGGATGCCACGCCGGTTCCGGTCGCCGGTGTCCATGTAAAGCGATTGTTACCACCTCCGCCTTGCACTTCCACCCGAATTTCGCCATCGGCATAGCCCCGCTTGGAAGCAGGTCGAAGTGTGGTACTCGAAAAAGTAAATCGGGGATAGGACTTGATTTCAAATGCCACGACAACTTTCTGACCGTCAAGCGTTTTGCCCGAAATAAACCATTTGCCGCCCGCCAAATGTTGCAAGTAAACGGTGTCGCCACGAATAAAGAAGTTGCTGTTTGATGTGGTTGCCAAATAAGACACCACACTATTTGTAGGGCTTATCACCTCATAATCAGTCAATCGCAAGTCGGAATGCAACATGACAGAGCCGTCAGCAGCCTCAAAACCGCTCTCATGACCGGTTGCCACAACATAAAATTGCAAGTCACCCGGGTCAGTCAAATACATTTGATTTTCAACCGTACATCCCTGAGCATCAGTCACTTGCAGATGATAATAGCCGGAGGCAAGATTGCCAATTGCACTGTCGTTGCGAGTTTGACCTGCAATCCCCTGCGAGAGTCCGGTCCACAGATAGGCGTAAGGTGCCACACCACCTTTTACCACCGCCACGACCGAACCATTCGCGGCACCCGGAAGCGATGGGTATTTAACCACCTTCACCCGCTCAATCGCCAGCAAGGCACTGTCAGAAAGGGTAGCTTCCAAATCAAAGCGGCAGCCGTTGGCATCTATCAAATAGAACAAATAATTGCCTGCTCCAAAATTCGACCACATCACGACCGTATCCGCCGAAAGTGCAGCAATCGAATCGGTTTTTGCCTGATTGTAAAGCATGTAGGGTGCTGTGCCGCCCGACACGCGGACAGACAGACTGCCGGTGTTGCCGCAAGTGGGCAGTTGCGTGGCTACGACGGCAGCTTGCAGGCTGTCTTGCGGCTCATAGACGGTGATGGTTTCACTAAACATTGTCCCCATACTGTCGATGACCGAAATGACGTAGTTGCCCGGATAGAGATTTTCAAACCGGTTTTGTTCGGAATAATCGGCTTCGGCTGCCCGTTTGTAGCGATAGCCTCCCCAGCCGCCAACACCCTGCACTACAATGCTGCCGGTCTGCGATTTGCAAAGCGCGTCTTTCACGTCCAATTTCATCAAATGCAAATTTTCCATTGGCTCTGTCACCCGGCACCATCCGCCGACACCCTGACAGCCCAGTGTATCGTCGCTTACTTCCAAATAATAATCGCCGGAGCGTACGTTTTCAAAACTTAAATTGGTGCCGTTATGGGTACCGGAGAGGCTGTCCACCACTTCTCCCACGTTGTTTCTGAGCCGCACGGTTTTGCTGCTGACATTGCCGCCCGCTATGTTGAAGAAAATTTTCCCGCCTGCGATGCCTCTTGCGGCAGAGGGCTGTATGGCATTCACCTTGATTGATAGGGAGTCCGGCTCGCCTACCTTTACCATGTAGGAAGGGTTGGATTGACAGCCGATTTCGTCAATGACGTCTATATAATAGGTGTCGGCTTTCAGGTTTTCAAAAAAGCCTGTAGTATTGCGTTGTTTCACACTTTCATCGCGATTTTTGAGGGTATATTCGACCACTTTATTGCTACCCGGCACTGATGTGGCACGCACCCAGCCATTGCTTTCGCCAAAACAGCCCACATCGCGGACGGTGGCACCATCGACATGCGCACGGAGGTAGGCATTTATCGTCACAAGCACACTTTCGGAGCAGTTGTTACTGTCGGTCACAGTCAACAGGTATTGACCATCGTAGAGGTTGCGATACTCCACAACAGCCAACGAATCAAATCCCCGCTTCGTGCTTGAATAGGACGAATCGCGCGACAGAACGTAAGAATAAGGCTCTACACCGCCCCAAGCGTGTGCCCGTATCTCACCATCGTGAAACTCGCAAGTAATATCGCGCGTGCCCACAACCGCCATCTGCAATTTGGTGGGCTGGGCGATGATTTTGGTGACAGTGTTGACGGTACAGCCCCTGCTATCCCGCACTAAATAGTTGTAAGTGCCGGCAACTAACCCATTGACAGCAATCAGGGTATCGCCATTTTCGATAAGGTAGGAAACGCCCGCTGTAACTTCCTGCTCTGTCATCGACAACAGCCGATAAGGATAGGTGCCGCCCGTAATTTTGTAACGAATCCAGCCGGTCGCTTCGCCATGACACAAGACAGGAAACAGTGTGTCGCGAACAACTGCCAGCGGCTTCGGCTGACCAATAAAGACCGCAACAGAGTCGCTTCCCCCATACAAATCTTGCACATAAAAGGTGTAATTGCCTGCATGCAAACCGCCAAAAACAGAATCTATGCCCAGAGCAAGGTTGCCTTTACGGTATTTGTAGCCTCCCCAACCACCTGTGACAGAGAGAGTTACTTCGGCATTGTTGTAGCCGAAGCAAGCAACCGTTTCGCTAATGGTATCGGACAATTGCAAGGCGAAGAGCGGTTCAATGACTTGTACCTCGTTGGTGTTTACACACCCCCTAACGTCCACAGCTTTAATTGTATAGACCTTTCCTTCCGGCGTGCCTCGCAATCCGGTAAAGGTATGTGCCGATGATACGTTGGATTGTGATTGCAGCGGGGTGGTTGCGCCCTGTTCATAAAGCGCGATGGTGTAGGTGCCGTCATTGCCGCCGAACACGGTAGCATAAATTGTGCCGGTGGCACTGCCTTTGTCGCTCACGCGGGTTGCGGACGCGGTGATGACGATGGCTGCTTTTGGCTGAATAGTGAATGTGTCGGCAATCGTGCAGGACTTGCCATCCTGTATGGTGCAAATATAGGTTCCGGCAGCCAAGTTTCCAATCGTAATGTTTTCGCCGTCAGAGGTTTGTGAATATCCGGAGATGGACACATTGGTTGCTTTGTCCTTCAAATAAGGGATGGACAAGTTGCCCTGCCGGTTTTTTACCACCAATTGGCAAGTGCCGGTGTTGTCGCCGTGGCAAATGGGTGGTGTTTCGGTTTTGGTGAAAACATACATAGCCGGTTTTACCGGAACAGAAAATGAAGTATTAATCGCGCAACCGGTGGCATCGTTTATGGCGCAGGTGTAATCACCGGCTGCCAAGTCGGTAATCGTAACGGCATTGCCGCCTGAGCCGGAAGTTTGGGAATAAGCCACAGCGATGCCACTGCGCCGCACATTGGAAACAGACACAACACCCTGATTGTGTTCTACGAGCAGTGTGCAACGTCCGTCGCCGTAGTCGAAACAGGAAGGAGGCGTTTCGGTTTTTGAAGTAACTCGCATCGCCGGTTTGTCGGGAATAGTAAATGTGACATTCGCAATCGAACAACTTTTGCCGTTGATAGCATCATTTATAGTGCATGAATAGGTTCCGACAGGCAATTTGTCAATCGTAATATGGTCTCCATTGGCAATTTGGTCGTATGCAACCACCTCTGTGCCACTTCGCCTCAAATTGGAAACAGACAAGGTTCCCTGCCGGTTTGCGATTTTCAATGTACATTTGCCGGTGCTTTCACCGTGACAAATGGGGGCGATTGTGTCTTTGGAAATAACTTGCATGGCGGCTTTGGGCGGAATGGTAAATTCAACAGTAACCATGTCGCAGGATTCTCCTTTTCCGTTTTTATCGGTTACATCACAGGAATAAGTTCCGGCTTCTCCTGTCAATGTGATTGTAGAATCAACAACAGATATGCGACCGGAAGGCACCGGCGTGTTGGTTGCGTCTGTTGCGGTGACAAATAATGTCCCCCGTCTGTTTTTCATGACTAATCTATAACTTCCGTCTTCACCACCATAACAAGTAGGCGCAATTGAATCTTTGCGCTGATGAATGGCTAATGAAAGTATTGGCGGCAGAGTAACCGGTTGCTCTACGATACAGTCGCAGGTGTCTTTTACATACACAACATACGGTACGTCACTTGCATAACCGGTAAAGGTGTCTTGAGTATCGAAAGATAGAGATGAATTTACTTGGCTGTAGGAGAAAGATTCTTTTCCACCATGCGCGGTAATTTTTATCGCTCCATCCGATGTACACCTTAAAGAGGGCTGTTGCGTTATCGAATAGCTCACCGATATGGGAGCAGGCGTAGGTATGTACACATTTTCTTGGATGGTTACATTGCCGAACGTATCCGAAACGGTCACTGTATGGTTGCCTGTTGATAAACTACTAAACCTATTATTTGCACGCTCGGTTGTAAAATCAATGTTATCTACTTTATAGTTATAGCCACCAATGCCTCCCGCAATATTGGACAAAATAATCGCCCCTGTGGTATCGCCACTGACCCGGTTGGCTGCATTATTGCAGTTTGGGGTGGTAGGTGTAGCGGTGAAAGTAATAGCATCCGGTTGATTAAGTATGATATTCTGCGAATAAGGGTAATCAGCACGGCAGTCAAAAGGTGTGCCACTTTTCACATACACATCCTCCCAATTATATGTGTCGGCAGGAAGGTCAATATAGACTGTGCCACTATAATATGTTCTCCCATCAATCGCCGTAGATTGACGGGAACTTATTTGTTGTGTCTGTTCTACTCCATTTTTTGCATGAACAGTGACACCTGTGGTAGGGCTGTTTTCTATCAAAAAATACACACGCCCTGTGGCATTGGATGCAGTGCTTTTGATTTGATAGCCGGATGTATTAAATTCAAATGAAGCAGGGGCTGTTATTTTAAACTGCGGAATTTCAGGAACAGAAAAGATATATGTAAATGGACAAGCACAAGTGGGACATTCCGAAGTTTTGTATTCAACCTTCAAAACATGTTTCCCTGCAGAGAAATTACCGGAAAAGACATAATAACCATTCACTGGTTGCAGAGTATCTGTTTCAACATTTACACCCCAACTGCTTCCATATAGTGCTGAGGTGGTAAGCGTATATTTGGTGTTACCTTCATACGGAACCTTAATAATGGTATTGCCTCCAAAGCAGGATGGTGGTTCTACGATTACCGTTTTGCCTGCCGGAAATTTGAATTGAGGAAGGTAATACAGAAATTTAGTGCTATAACTATAAGAATATGAATTATCCTTAAGTTTTTTTTTCGTTCTGAATTTAATGGGTTTTGCCAAATTAACGTGTTGTAATACTTGCGCATAACTAATGGTTCTTGAGCTAGCGTATGAATATGCAGTTGTTATTGTTTGCCACACATTATTTTTATCTAAGATTTGTATTTCTGCATTTCCCATACCATTGCTGTAATATTTTTTTGTCCATATTTTTATATTGGTGGTATTGCAACAATAAGGAGTGGTGAGTCCGTCAAATTTGACATCATCTATTTCTGCCGGACCATCAACAACAATTGATTCTTCAACTGTAAGATCTCTCTTGCAGTCTCCACTCCAATCATAGTCAGATACGGATATGATTGCAGAAGTTGCTGAAATAGGTGTCTTGTCTGAATATTTTGTTGATTTATCTCCGGAATACTCACCAACTTCAATGTATAATTGTGCCCCCGTAGGCTTATTCGTGTCAAAAGAGACATACGCGCTGGCATCTTCATTGATATCAACTGTCGTATAGTGATAATTAATCTCCGTATAAAGACGAACACGCGCAAGGTGGTGATTGTAACCATTACACCCCCAGCCCAAAAAATCGTGAGCCTTTTTGTGATAACTATATTGTACTTTTGTTATATAAACACCATACCTCGCTACTTCCGTATTTTGCGCGAACATATTACCACACACGCACAAAAACATAATTAAACTGACTGTTTTGAATACTTTCATAATCATTAATTGTTAGAATGTTACCAAATTATTATAATCACACTCGCCATTGAAGCCATTTATGCTCCGTTGACACTGCTGTTTTATTCTTTCACACAACGGATTGGCAAGCCATGTCTTCTGGTGGGGTCGCCCCAGCTTGCTTCAAAACTAAACACTGCTACATACGTTAAATCAATAACATGATTTACCCAGTAGCGTCCTTCACTCTCATAATACCTATTATCCCCAAATAAGGTACCGCATAGTGGTAAAAACACTGCACTTCCCGGTGTCGTAATCGTTGCAGTTTGAGCATCCGGACCAAACCATGATCCTTTATCTGCGCTCACATAGCGATAACCGGCGTTTTTCAGCGTTTGCGTTTCCTCGTATGTCGGAACTCGCCATCCTTCGGGACAGGGATCATAAATGCGTGACCAATCGTTTCCGTCAGCACCAATGTAAGAACTCAATACCGGCTCAACTACTCCATCAGTATAGCTGCAACCAACATAACTATTAAATTGATAGTACATACCCGGACTGCTAAAAAAATCAGCAAAAGCCCCAAAACCACCTACATTCCTTGTTGCCCATGTAATCCCATTGATAGTAACCCCTTCATCCATAGGCGGTACTCCATGTTGAATAATGGTGTCTGTTTGTACTACATCGCCTGCTGTAATTTTGACAATAGCTGCACGGCGTGAATTGGAATTTTTTGGCAAATTTATGGAGATAACTCCATTACCGACACCGGAAGACGGGTTCAAAACACACCAAGTTCTGTCAGGAAACATCCCACCGGGGGCAATGATGTATTCCACTTCGGTCGTCCATGCTGCATCATTGCTCATAACATTGATGGAATAAGTTCCGGCATTGGCTTCAGGATACATAAATGTGGGTGCAATGGATAAAATCACATCGCCTGCCTCTTGAATAACAGTAACTTTTTCTTGTAGCGCACCTGCCTGAATGGTTACAGTCGCCCTACGCTCCGTAGATATTCGATTGGTATCTGCAATTACCGCAATAATACCAATTTCAACATAAGGAAAAAGAGTGCACCATGTAGCATCAACGGTAGCTTTCCACGCCGTATTGCTGGTTACATCAATAGAACCATATTCACCATTTTTTGTAATAGTAATCGTGGTTTCGCTTACCAATAGAGTTGGATCATCCTCTTTTGCACACGCCCCAAACAGCATACTCGATGCCATAAATACAAATAATTTTCTCGCTTTCATAACATTTATATTTTAAATTGTTTTTAATTTTTAATTTTTAAGGAGTTACCGGATTATACATCGTCATTCCCACCGTAGAAGTCGTTATCTCCTTTCCCGGCAGCACATAACTCACATTCACAGGATAGTTGCCTTTGAGCACTACCGGCGGGAAGTCCGTGTTCATCACATTTGCCTCTTGTTGAGTCACTTGTCGCCCTTGATACACTCTTTGGGCAATATTGCTTTTCACCGCGAAGAAATCGCGGGCGCACCAATAGGGCAACGCATACCGGAAAACCCCTTGCGTGTTGTTGTAGCCCGATGCCCAGCTCATATTCATTTCATCATCTGTCAGCACCTTGTCATCCGTTCCGGTTTGTATTTCCACTTTCTGCACGGGTGGCGTGACATACGTTTGCGATTGATACATTCCCCTGTAAAACGATTGATTATACCATTCTGTTTGATTGACCTGCGCGGCAAAACGTACTAATTTATGTGTGTTTATACCTTGTATTTCGTATGAATCGAATAACTCCGACTCTCTCAGGTTGGTTTTTATGTGATGCACAAATGGCTCTAAAAGGACAGGGTCGCGCCAACCTTCTGAGGCTTTGTCGAATGCCTTTATTTTGTCGTTAAACGTCGCATATTGGCTGCTTTTGAAATTGAGCGCGTAAATCTCCTTTTCGCTCAACTGCGCCAGCACTTCTGTTGCCTTTTGGTGTGTCACGTCCACACCTGCAATGCCTTCGGCTGCTGTTGTGGTGGCTGCTATGTTGCTCTTTACATCTGCTTTAGCTGCTGTCGGGATATTCACAACCGCCAACTTGTAGATTTTGTTTTTGTCGAATGCGATGCCGTCCAGCGAAAAATCAATTGCAAACTTAATACCATCCCCGGAACTGCTCGTGGTGTAGGTAAACGGCTTTTCAACCGACTTGCCGTTGCTGTCGCTGATGCGGATTTTCTGGTCGAAGCCCTCCGGTTTTTCTTCTTCAAATAAATAGCGGTAGTTTTGGGTTACTAAAAGGTAGCCGTTTTTGTACTCATTGGCATAGAAATTGTACTGTCTATCAATCGGATAGCTGTATTTCACATGCTCCGGCAATATCTCTTTCGGGCGGTCGCCGGTGTGAAAAGTTGCCTTCTTCTCCTCAAAAACAGGCTTGCCGTCATCGCCTTTCACATAGTCCCAACCGGAGCCTGCCTGCTTCTTAAAACTCACTTTGGCATACACCTCCACATCTTTTTGACTTTCAAACGGCTCATCGGGTGTCAGCACGGAAACGGTGCCGTCGCTACTGACTGTTTTCGCCCCTGAAATAGTTGCACCATTCGCGATATTTTTAATGTAAAAATCTTCCAATGTAACCATATAGGTGCCTTTCGAGCCATCTTCTTCGTCAATCGTCATGCTCACACCCACCGGAATATTGAATATCGCTTGCGGGGCTGCAAACACATTCACATCCTTTGCACCGGTGCCGGGCGACAGTTCCGCGATGATTTCTTCGCCGAACGGCGACCCGCCGACCAACTTGCATTTCTCGCCAATTTCAAAATCAAAACTGCAATTGCCTTTCACCAAGCCGCCCAGCACACTGAAGCGTCCGCCCACCGCTCCGGCAAAATACATCGGGTTGGGACCTTTCCCTTCAAGCAAAGTGCCTGCCGATATATCCAATATGCTGAAGCGTCGGTTTCTTCCAAACACCCTTACCTGCAGCCCTATATCGGCTTCTGCATACGCCCACGCCTGCGCCTGTGCGAACCAGCCATTGATGCCGGGCGTGCCGGATATACCTGCGCAAGTGGCTCCATTCAAATTGGTCAGCATAAATTCTGCCCCAAGCCCCAAACCAAAATGGGCATAAAAGGCTGCTAACGAGGCATCAAAATTCACATCAAATGCCGCGCCAAAAGCAATCCCTTTGCCCGCGCCCAATTTATCCGCACTGCTGCGGGCTAATTTTGCCTGCTTGTCGCCGCTTAAATTTTTCAATACTCGTTGCGGCGGCGGAGGCAAAGCGGGAATGCCATCGCCCAGCATAAAATAACCGTTCAATTCAGCCAATCCCAACACCTTCACGCCCAGCCGATTGCTCGGTGTTCCCATGTAGGTGTGCCATGTGTCGGGCGCAAAATAGGCCGATGCACCGCCCAAACGGTCGCCGGCTCCGGCTCCTTTGATAACTCCGGCATTGAGGTAGGTATTCAAATCTGCCGAAAAGGTTTTGTTGATATTGTCATACTCTATCAATATGGAGGCAGTGAGAAAGCCGCTGTTTTTATTTTCCGGTATTTGATTTGACAAATTCACCTTTGCCGCACCGGAATTTGCGTTTCTTTCCACTTCCTTAATTTTGGCGGCTATATTGTCAGAAAGTTTGCCCCACGCATCCGGTGACTGCATAAACGCTGCATCGCCGCGAAACTGCACAAAATTTAATCCACCGTTTCTATTGAATTGCATTTCAAAGCCCACTTTGGCATTGAACGCATTGGAAGAGGCTTTTAGGGCAAATTTGGTGCTCGCCATCATACCCAGTCCCACATTTTTGTCCGGCAAATAGTTGATGCCCGACAGCGATTTGGCAAAATCCAAATCGGCACCCGCCTGAGCAGTAGCCGGAGCTTTGGACGATTGCTGCATACGGCGATACAGCCCGCCGCCGAAGCCGTAGAAATTCAATACCGGCGGCACGAGAATGCCTTGCGGTGGGCTCATCTCATAAAATACATCTGCCAGAAAATACTTGTAATCATCTTTTTTGCCAAAAACAGCCACCGCATCAAACTCGAATTTATCCACCAATGACAATTTGACTTTGCCGCTGAAACCATCGCCATAGACAGGGTCGCCGTTTTTGAAGATAACATCGCCCACGATGCTGTACGCACCGGATTTGAAATCCACATGCGCCTTTTCAACCTCCACTTTATCGAATTTCCAATGCTCACAATCGCCATGGAGTCGTATATTGGCATCTGCACCGAACTGGTCGCTCAAAGCCACCTTGGTTTCAAACAACAAGCCGATGCCGGTCGGGATTTTGAAATCATGTATATCGCTGATTTCCAACTCGAAAGCCGCCAACCTTGCCTGTGCCGGTCCGGTGGTACTGATGCTACCAATCTGCACATAAGGACTCTCGCGGCTGATAATCAGGTTCTCAAAATTGATGTCAGGAATGGTTAATCCTACGGGGGCATCTGCGCCGCCTAATGGTGCCTTCACGGTTAGCACACCCGACGCATCAATGGTGGGATACACACCGCCGTTCTTCAAAGCAATGCTAACCGTGGTGAGGTCGTTAAACGTGATTGTACCTGCCCCAAACAGCGGAAAGTCGGAGGGACCGGTCAATTTTGCTTTCAATTCATACTCGTCAAGGAGAGGATTGAATGCGCCGGTGTAGTGGACAAGCGAATTTGTACCGAGCGGGGGAATATTAACATAGCCATCAAAGCTCAAAAACGAAATGCTGTTTTTGAAAAGCCCCAGCGAAAAATCGTTTAGTGAGAGGTCGAATGCCAGCGGGTTGAGGGCTGCGTTGTCCATAATGTTTGTTGCCGAACCGGTGCCCGAAAAGCCATTCTCGTCAAACAATACCTCTTTGAGTTGGATGGTAATTCGCTCGCTCCCGCCCGGTTTTTTGAACGCGGACGGCAATGTGACCGATGCCTCCGACACAGCAATCCCGCGCCACATATTCATATAGTCGCTTCCGGCTTGGTAAAGGTAATCGGTCGGAAACTTAATCATCGAGGAAGTCTCCGTATCGCTCTGGTCAAGCGTAGCCCCTTTGAGCGTAAACACAATATCTTTCAGCCCCTTAAACATGAACGACTGATTGATGTTCAACGACGCCACATAGTTATCAAAATCCGTCCCGTGCATCTCAAACGGCACCTGCAACTGCCCGCCGGTCGCATTGCCCTGCGCATCCACCGGAATAATCATTTCGGAAGTAACCACCCACAGCATTTTGGCATCAAACTCCTGGATGCCGTTGCAGTCGAAACTCACGGAGGTGCCTTCGCGCACTACGAGCGTGGATTGCTTGCCGATGTCGCGCCGCACGGGGGCGATTAAGCTCAATTTGCCCTGTGTTTCAACGCCATATTTTCCGGTTAATACCGCTTCGCCCTCAAAAGCCACTTTTTGTCCCGTATCTTTGAATTTAAACGCGCAGGTGGCATAGATTTTAGGATTGGGATGGTCCGCACCATATTCAACCCGCTGTATGATTAACTCATAACCCCCTTTTTTGATACCCACCGGCAAAGGCACAATGCCATCCGCAAACAAATCGGACAAAGTTTCAATATAAGCCCCCGATTTCTCCACCGCATCCGCCACAACAAAGGCAGCATCACACTTTTTTTGGTCGTCCGGCAAAATGTGGTCAATTTGGGACAAATCAAACCGGTCTTGCCCCTGAACAGAAACAAGAGCAAAACTCAAAAGCAACCCGATAATGTAAATTTTCGTCTTCATATTCATCTGTATATATTTTTGTAACACATAATTTCTTTTTTTAGTAGGGGATTGCGGGTCAAGCCCGCAATGACACCTTAACTCATAACTAAATAACGGCGGCAAAAGTAGAGGTCTTTTTCCACACCACCAAACATTTTTTGTTATCTTTTTGTTATCATTTTCATATCTTTTTGTTATCATTTTGTTATCGTTTTGTTATCATCAACTCTGAGGCTATCTGTAGCCCTAAAAATTGGCATCCAGCTTGATTTTTTTGTCTTTCCGGCTGACGGTCACGTTGAAGGCGTAACTGTACGACAGATTGGCGGCATATTGCAATCGCGTTTTGCTTGCGGCTTCACTGTGCAGCATGCTCAGGCTGAAATTGAAACTGTGCCTTTTTGCCAATTGGTAGCCCGCATTCAAACGGAGGTTTACCACATTCGACAAATTTCCCGTCTGGTTGCCCATATTGCTGTATGTAGCCGTCAAACCGGTTTGCAACTCCTCAAAAAAAACCTTTTGCAGCGATAAATTATAGGTCATTGCCTGCGAATACATATCTTGCGGCATTTGATTGTAATTGTGGTTTACCGAAAAGGAGGTGTTCAATTTCAACGGTACCAACGAAAACTGATACGACACGGAGGTGTTGTAAATGTCATTCCCCGCAAAATCAGAGTATTGTTGCGCCTCCGCCGATTTTTGGTACATAAAGTTGCAACTGACACTCTGACGTTGCTCTTTTGTGCTTTGCAAAGTGTAGGAACCGTTTATTGCCGCCGTGTAATTCAACTGCGTAACATTCAGCGTATCAAGGTTTTGAAACTCGTTCGTTTGAGTCACTTGCGAATACACATCGTTAACAAAAATGTACGATTGCTGGTTCGACAGATTAAGCCCCAAACTCAGTTTTTCATTCACATTGGACGACAAATCCAACGAATAAATCATGCGTGAGGTGGAATTGCTTTTTTGCTTGTCTAAATTATCTTGCTGATACCCAACGTTTAACGCAACATTCAGTTTCTTAATGGCGGTGGCAAAATTTCCCGTAATGTTTTCATAATCATTCGTCATATAATAGGCACCTAATGTGGCATAGTTGGGTGCGACCCGCTCATAAGTGGCACCGATGGAACTGCCCCAACGTGAGTATGTAAAGTTCGTTTTGACGGCGTGAAACAAAGACTGATTTAAAGCACTGAATCCGTATTCCGCCCCCAAACGCAGGTTTTCCATTACATCCACATTGGCTTTCACACTGCCTGTAAGATTTTCTTGCGGTATGAGAACGATGCTGTCCCTATCAAATGGGGCGGACGAAGGGTCGTCCTGCGCCGCAAATAAATTAACCCCTACATCATACTGCTTGCCCTTGTATTCCACATCAAAACCGCCGCCCATCCGCTTGTAGGTTGGTTCAATGCCATCAATGCCGGGTGAGGCTTCTTTTAGTCTGCCATACAAGGCACTGATTTTGAAGCCATTATCCGGCGTGAGTTCAAAACCGCCGCCAAACAGTTCGTGACCGGCAAGCGAATAGGGCGAAAACTGCATGGAGGTATAGCCTGCATACACTTTCACCCACTTGTAGGACGGCGAAATGGAAAACCGATTGAACGGCAGCGAGGCATCTTTGCTCAATTCCTGATTGGTGTAGGCAAAGGACAACGGAATATCGACCACACCAAAAAAGTTCAGATTGAGGTTTCCCGCCACAAAGAGCGAATAAGGGTTGGTTGCCGTGGAATCGCCGGGCGTAATAGTCGCAATTTGGTTGAGCGTGACACCACCGTTCGCGGTGAGAAGGGGCGCGTTGAGCACCGCCTCAATGTCCTGTGCGGTTGCATGAACCACAAAAGACAGTACCTCGAAAATTGCTATTGCGCTCTTTTTCATCCTTTTATCGTGTTATCTTTACCTCATTGCTTAATACTGAATATCGCCCATCATCATAAAGGGCTTTTATCCGATAATGCAGTGTTTGTTCAGATGCGTTTACCATGTCTTTAAAAATGCTCTCAGTTGTGCTATCGTGCATCCTAATTGCCTCATTTCCAAATTGTTTGTAAATCAAAATCCGCTCCACCCGTTTTTTAGATTTGACCGTCCATGTTAGTGTTACTTCGCCATCGGTTTCCTGCTTTTTCAATGTGATTTCATCGCTTTTTTCGCCGGGAGCCTTTCGCTGCACCGGAGAGGACGGTTTGGAAAACAGCCCGCTATCATCTTCGGCTTGCACTTGATAGATATATGTTTCCCCTGCCTGCACACTATTGTCTTGATAGATTGATTGCTTTTCGAGGGCTTTCTTTGGGCGTTTTTCGATGCTTGTCAAGAGTTGAAAAGTCGTGTCGGTTGCTTCTTTTCTGTAAACATGATGCCGCACCACATCATCGCTGGAACTGTTGAACCATGTTATTACAAAAGCATTTTTCTTTTCTGCAACGCTTTGAATCTCAGGCGATACGGGAGGAATAATGTCCGGACGCTTCAACTCCAAAACAGCACTCAATGCCGATTGATTAAGTCGCAAATCTTCTGCCCGAAGGCAATAATAGACCTGCTTGGTCAGGGTTTTCAGATTGATAGAATCTGTAAAAAAGGTGTCGGCTATCATGGCGGACGTGACGAGAATAAACTCAAAATCAGGGCGACTGCTGCGGTAAACGCGGTAGCCGTTGATGTCTTTGTCCTTATTCCTGTCCCACGTCAGACGAACGATGCCGGTGCTGTCAATAACGCCCGCAAGCCCGCGTGGAGCAGCCGGTGGGATGCTGTCGAGCAATTCGGCATACGTTTGGGGCGAAAATTTCTCCGTTTCGTCATCAAACACAGACAACACATAATAATTGGTTAAGTTGGGCTGTGGGTCGATGTACACACGTTCTTTGGGCTTTTTGCTTTCGTAAATTTTCTCTTTTGTGCCGGTCGGTTTGGACGAGCGGTAGAGGCGAAAGCCTGTAATGGATTCATTCAGTGTGTCGGGGTATTCCCAAGTAAGACTAACTCGCTTGTTATCAATCACTTCCTTATTTGAAATTATCGGCGCAAAGGTGATAGGGATGCGTCCGCGCCCCACCACAGAATCGCTCGGAGGTCCCAACTCACCGAACGCATTAATGCCTCTGACACGATAATACCACTTCGAGCGGTTGTCCGGCAGCGAATCGGAGCGGTAGGCATATTCCGGCGTAGTGCCTTCATCGACAGCCTGCACAGTGGCATTTTCGCTGATGGGAGTATATTGCTTCCCGTCCTGCGACTTTTCCACCACGTAACTATTATATATGTGGTTCAAATACAAGATGTTCCAAGACAGTTGCACCTTTTTATTCTCCCAACGCGCAGTCAAATCAATCGGCTGCGGCAAGGCTTGATATTCGGACAAACCGGTAAAAGCAAAAGCGGTATCCACAGTCAAGCTGTCAGGCGCAGCAATGTAGATTTTGTACAAGTATTTTTCATCCGCCAACGCGGTTTTATCCACCGCAAACAAGCCCGAAAGCCGCGCCGTCAAAACAGACTGGTCGGCAGCAAACAAAGCCATCGAAAAGCGGTTTTGCTCTTCCTTATACTTTTGGGCAATGGCGGAGGGACCGGCGAGCGGCATTGCCGGCGACTCCCCAAAAATACACTCCGCCGCAATAGACACATATTTGTCATCTTCGTAAGGCTCCCACTCTGCCGCCGGAGCCGGTGTTTGCGGCTCCGGAGTGAGCCGCTGCAACTCCCTATCCTCCAAAAGTTTACCATTACGCAACAGGGTGTAACGTTCTACTACATAGCCGTATCTATTGCCTAAATCCCAAGTTTGCTTGTCTGTGGGTGCCCAGCGCAGCAGGATGGAATCTTGCTGCGTGGGGCGGCATAGGAGCATCACACCGCCGTTGGCTTGGGCATGAGCTGTTGTCATTCCTGCAAACAATAGTAACAATTGTAACTTTTTCATTGTGCTTTATTTTAATTATTTTCCTCTTCTTTCCACTTTTGTATTTGCTCCATTTGACGCTTTTCCAATTTGGACATTGTCCACTCAAAATATACTCTATTCGTTATTTTTGAAACATTTTGAGTTTCATCAACATTATTAATTTGATATAAAATTCTCACATCAAGATATATTTCAGACTTATCATAATCTTTATGCAATGGTATTTCTAATGATATTTTCCCTTTTGGAGGTATATCAGTTCCTTTTTCTTCACTAACTTTTAAAATATAAGGATTCAAATCATCTTGAGAATATCCCCAATCACAAACCAAAGAATCTTTTTCAATGGAATATTTACAACTGTATATCCATATACGGGATGCTTTGTAATATTCATCAATGTAAAAATTTGAATAAATATTAATACTATCATCCAATAAATTTTGAATAACTAAATTTACCTTGTTTAGAGTATCCACTCCTCTATCTAAGTGTACATCTAAAGCATCCAAAGACTGAATGGAGTCTTCTACCGTTGCATTTACATTGATAGTAAATAGGCAACATAACATTGCAATTGACATTTTATTTTTCATAACCTTTTTCATTTCGATTTCTTTTTACGTTCAACAAAAATTCTGTTTGTAGTATTTTTGTAAACATAAGATCTATCGTTATATACAAATAGTAATTGTACTTTCAAATATATTTCTGATTCTACATAGTTTCCCCATATAGGGATTTCAAAGGAAACTGTGCTTTTAGCCGGTATAAATACTTTCCCTTTTGCATGCTCAATGAATGTAAGTGATGGATCTGCTTCACCGGAAAGAGAATGCCAATCACAAATAACAGAATCTACATCCGCCTGATATTCACAATGATATATTAAAATATGTGATAGCCTTGATGGATCATCAATATGAAACATTGCTCTTAAGAAAATCGAATCAGACTGTGGATTGTGAATAAACAATTTTACTACATATTGTTTTTCTTCACTTTGAGCAATTCTCACATCAACCAGTTTCGCTACGTCTATCGTATCTGATGACTGTTCCGTGTTTGCATAAACTGCCAACACATTACTAAAAATAGCAATAAAGATAATTTTACTTCGTTTCATAACCCATTTCATTTATATTGTTTTTACTTTCATAATCTATACTTAATTTTTTGTACATTTCATAATTAGAAACATTGTTTCTATATAATGATTTTTTTATTTCTGACATATCAAATAGTATTCCATCTAATTTGAAGCATATTTCATATACATCCAATTCATCTCTATAATAATTGGACGGCGTATATGTTCCCGACTTACATTCTTCTTTATCATATTCATCTTTGTTTTTTTCTTTATATGCCAAAACTTCTTGTTTCTGTTTTTCTGTTAAATTAATGTATTCATCATCCCAATCCTCACTAAGTAATCTGTTATTGAGTGTAGACTGAAAAATATTATATATCTTTTCAATTGTTGGTTTTTTAAAAGAATAACAATCATCTTCTTTTGTAAAATAAAAACGTTTTTCTTCATCAATATAGCGATAAGGAAAGATCTTGTATAAGTAATTAATACAATGAAGATATTCATGAAATAATGTGACCTTCACATCACCAATTGTTTCATTACCGGTATACATTATGTATAATTTGCCATCGGCATACCATCCTGTCGCACCTAACCATGAATAAGTAACGAAATTAGTATTTTTGATAATAAACTCAGTATTCTTAATTGCTCCTTCCAAATATTTTTTATTTGTTCCACTATAAGCATTTATATCTATTTTTGACTTTATATCTTCTACTAATTCCTTAATGATTTGATTTTTAAACTGTTCGATTTCTTCTTCTGTAACAGTGATTTCTTTGGGTGTAGCATAATTAGCCTTTTCTTGTGCAACATTTTCTGTTTGCGTTACATTTCCCTGCTTATCAACTTGGTAGGTTTTACCTGCTTTGTCTTGTATCGCCGCAGGCAATTTCGTTGTGCCATCTTCATTTTTAGGCATTTCCACGGTGTGCGGATTTTCGCCATTTTCATCCGTAATCACCACTATTCCGGGCGTACTAATATCCGCAACCGGATTTTCCGGCATTGCAAAAGGCACAGGAACGTCATCTTGAGGCAAAACGCTATTTGTAGTATTTACACTGTTCGGCTTCTCATCCTCCTCCGTCAGCGTATGTATAGCCTCCGCCACTTTCTCAATCTCGGCTTTTGCGGCCTCCACATCCAGCAGAGCGTGCGGATTGGCAACACTTTTCCAGTTCATCCTAAGTATCTGGTTATCAGTGTTTACAGTCAAGTCTGTGTATTCGCAGAGTATCTTTGCATTCCATATTTCTATCCAAAAGAGAAACAAGCCTTTATATGTGCCATCTCCCTGTGCCGTAGCCGATTGCAGAATGTAACGACTGCCTCCATCACGCGGGTCTATCAGGGTGTCTCCTTTTTGTAAATCAGTGCGAAGCGGCGCCTTAGTAATCGGGAGCGGCTTGTTTTCCGCACCACACACACAATCAGGACAAAAATCCTCCACTTTCGGCGGCACAGGCACCGTCACCGACTGCCAACCGGAAAAAGGACTTGGATTTTTCTCATTAGCATTGCAAATAGCCTGCACGCGCAGTTGATAAGTTTTTCCGGCGTCCATTGTGCCGGTTGTGAATTGATTGTTATAGATGTTCTCATGCAGTTTTGAATAGCCGGACACCGGATTAGCCATCTCCACCTTAAACGCGGTGTGATTGGCGGCTGCCTGCCACCTGAGCGTAGCTTTTTGCCCCGTCCGCTCAATCTTCACATTGCTCACAGGGTCGCATTTGCATTGGTAAGTAAACGTGCGAATAAGGCTATGCCCACCCTGAGCAAACGAAATATTGCCAAACACATCGGAAGCCGTCACCCGCCAGGCATACGTCATGCCCGGCTCAAAAAAATGCTCCGCCGGGTTGATAATCAGCGTGTTATGCGACTGCGTAGTGGTGTAAAACGATGGCATAGAGGCTGCTACCACATAAGGACTGATGCCCGGAACGCGCATCTCCCACAGCTCAAACTTATACTGCACACTAACGCCGGAAGCACCCACATTGGACGGATGCCACGAAAAAGTGAGCGGCATCCCCTGAATTTGCCCCATCTCGACATTCTCTTCCGGCGTTTTCAGTTCGGGCGGCTTGCCCAGTGCAATCCACGCGATGGCTGCTCCTTGATTGGAAATCGGTCGTCCGGTCATGACATGCCGCGCTTCCACCGAAAAGCGGTAACGTCCTTCGGGCAATTGTCCGGTGCGGTGATAGGCTTCCTTAGTGTAGCCCTTGAAAGTCAGATTGTTGATATTGAAATAGTCGGCGAGGTCGTTTCCAAAAAGCATACGGGCTTCCCCGCCGGTCAGGTAAATCGGTAGCGTGGTGATATTTGGAACAGTTTCGATGGTCACGCCGGTCATTGTTTCCAACTTGAGATGCAAACGAACCGGTAAATTGGTAACTGTCACATCCGTAACCTGAATGGTAACCACCAATTTTTGCGACCCCAATGCGGCATAATCTGACAAAGAAAGCGAATAAGGCGGTGTAAGTTGCGTTGAAACATAAACAGGATACTTCTGCCCAAAGCCTGTCAGCGATGAACAGGCGATGAGAAGCGTAACTATTAGCCGATGTGTTTTCCTGACTTTCATGTCACAAATTTTATTTTATATTCTTTTCACGCGGCAAAGTACTGCATAAAGTTCCAAATAAACAAGCATTCCTTTATTTTTTTTTCAACAATTTCACGAAAACACTATTGATAAGTTGTTAATATCCTATATAAATTTTAATTTTTTTTCAACAATTTGCACGAAAAATTGTTGGTAATTTGTTGATATTTTAGATAAATAACAGGGCAACCGCACCAAATTTACGGTGACCAACTACCCTGCATGGTGGGTTGTCAAAAAGATTACAATCGGGTGAAATTTTTGCGTTCTGTTTTTTATCCCGTAGGGATTGCAGCTCGGTAGAGGCTAAATTTTTTTTTCAGGTGCTATTATTTCGCAAACGGTGTTTTATCCCGTAGGGATTATAGCTCGGTAGAAATGGAATGCCTCCCCCATTCCTGCATCCCGTAGGGATGCAACATTATCCGCAAACGGTTGCATCCCTACGGGATGCAGGGTGGAGGTGAGGATTGGCTTTTCTACCGAGCTATAATCCCTACGGGATAAAAGGCTATGTATATTTGTCCCTACGGGATAAAACACCGTTTGCGAAATAATAGCACCTGAAAAAAAGATTTAGCCGGTAATGAGGTTGGGGGATGGTGTGTAACGTTTTGCTACTGAGGTGGTTTTGTTAAGAAAATTAGGTAAAAATGAGGTCGCATAGATTGAGAAAATGATTATTTCACCGATGATTAAACAGTAACTGCAATTTTTGCGAAGTATATTTTGCAAACTGCTTATCCGAACTTACCATGCACAGCTTTTCTGTAATCGCCTGCGAAATAAGGATATGGTCATTCGGGTCATTATGCACCTTCGGCACAGCTAACCGTGCATAAGTCTGAAGATTCATTCGAACCTGTCATATAGTATATGGCTACATTGGTATCTAAGAGGTATCGGTTCATAAAAAAAAGCTAATTTATAGATTACTACTTCAGCACTGCTCTCATGTCCACAATCTCAAATGCTCCCTCCGGATGGTCTTTTAGCCATGGGCGAGGTCGTTTCTTACCTGATGGTGCAGCAATAACCGGACCAACCTTTACACCACCCACATAGTGCCATGATGTGCGCTTTCTTATTCTCGCCCGCAAAGCTACAACAACAAAACCCCCAAACAACCACCCAAAAATGTGGAAATTTAGAAATGCCGAAAAATTTCTACATTTTTCAATTTCTAATTGCTTCTGCTACTGCTCTGCGGACAAACGTTGTTATTGGCACGCCTGTCCTTTTTGCTGCTTGAACCACTTGTATCTTTTCCTCCGGCGGAAATTCAACATAGATGTGGTCCCAATTTGGATGGTGGGCAAATGTTTCATCAAAGTAGGCGGAAATGTCCTTGCCTGCATCGAATAGCTTGTCAATGTCTTCAATTTTTGTTGTCTTCATATCTTTTTTCTTCATTTTTATGAGCACGACGAACCGAAATAATCCGAATATTAGAGTTCCTGTATGTAATTACTGCCGTATAAATGTGTCCGGAAATGTTTGCCGTTGCAATCCAACCTGTATCAAGGAATCTATCCTCATACTCATAATTTGCAGGAACTTCAATTAAATTGGGATCCTCCCACAAAGATTGAGCTTCAACGAAGTCTATACCGTGTTTAGCTTTATTCGCAGCACTTTTTGCTTCATCAAACTCAAACTTTTTATTCACTTTTTTCTCCTTTCATTATACACCCATGTAATTTTCCGCAAAGTTACAACTTTTTTCCCAAACAACAAAAAAAAGAAAGTGGCTACGATTCACTCGCTTTGATTGAAGAAAATTAGTCTATCCCGGGAGAGACCACCGACAACGAACGTGCGACCGCAGCAACGGCTTGTCGTTTATCATACGTCACAAAAATATCTGATGCAAAAGATTCGGCTACAACAACATGGATGGCATCCTGACTTCTTAAAAACTCACCGCTGCTGATGTCAAGCATACCCGCCTTTTTGTAGTGTGCATATTCAATCGGAATCAGTTCAAATTTATCAAGCAGGATAGTAACAGCCTTTTGAGAAATACCCAGTTTTTGAACCGCTCGACGCACCTCTGTTTCCGCCAGATATGAAGAAACAATACGGTAGCCTTGTTCCCACATTTGTGCAACGGCTTCTTCCAAAACTAACGATTCTTTTTCATCAAGAAGGAGTTTAACAATAGCAGATGAGTCAAAATATGCAATCATATTAAAGCCCTCTCTTGCCTAAGTTCGTTTATAACATCCTCCGACGAATGCTCAGAATGGTAGTGTGTCAGATTACGGAATGGATTCTTTTTCTCAGGGAAAGAACTAATCCCTTTGTTTATGAAAAATGCGTAAGAATACAATGCCGCAATCGCTTGCGGGTCATGTATTTGCTGCACCTCTTTTATTAATTTCTCTTGTGTCATTTTTTTTATATCTTTTTATTCCCGCCGCAAAGTTACAACTTTTATCCCAAACAACAAAAAAAAGAAAGTGGCTACGATTCACTCGCTCCCCTCGCTTTTGCGAACAAAGATTTTATGCTTCGCATATTGTTCCAAGAATAGTCATAAATTCTGTGTAGGTAATTATTGGGGTTTGGTTGTGATGCTTCAACACCAATAAATCTTTATCGCCGGTAATGATGTAGTTCGCCGAAATCGTGTCAGCCAAAGATAACAAATACATGACAAATGACACCCAAAGATTGGTATCAATTATGACTTTCAACTTTGCCATAGCGTACAGCCCGCACTTCTTCCATTATTTCTTCGTCTGTCAAATTCACGTTCGTAGGGCGCGAACGGATATATTTGTCCAGCAACGACTCCTTGTCGTTAGTTTGCCACCCTTTTTCTTTTGCCAGTTTCTGTATAAATGGCATATCTGTGGGTGGAATGCCTAAAAAAACTGTTTGTAATGCTGTATTCATAACTTTATTTTTTTATTTTACTTTCCTGCCGCAAAGTTACAACTTTTTTCCCAAACAACAAAAAAATGTAGAAATGCAGAAATTTAGAAATGTAGAAAATATTCCTAATTTTCTACATTCCTAAATTCCTAAATTAACAAAACGGCGACTGCTACGCTTTATGACGCCTCTTCTCGCGGATGATTTCAATCCAAACGTCAATAAGCACCATGACTACTATCATGAGCATTATTAGCCCACCAAATAACATCCCTTTCATAATTTATCCTCCTTTCCTTTCTTCTTAAGCGGTGAGCACATACTTCGCCACATCAATAAACATATCACTTATCTTGTCTAATTTGAAAATCATATTATTGTAATTTTCCGCAAAGTTACAACTTTTTTCCCAATCAACAAAAAAAAAGAAAGTGGCAACAATTCACTCGCTCCACGCTCTTTTTGAAGAAAAAATCTCACCGATGATTGAAAAACAAATCAAACTGCTTATCAGAATAATTCCGAAACTGCTTGTCGGAACTAACCATACACATCTTCTCCGTAATAGCCTGCGAAATAAGCATGTGGTCATTCGGGTCGTGATGATCCGGAGGCGTAGAAAGCCCTGCAAACGTCGCAAGATGCTCTTTTTTCACCGGCAAAAGTTGAAAATTATTTGTTTCAATACTTTTCAAAATGTCTTCGGGGCTTTTCCAAATGGACTTCAACTTGTTTTGTTTCTGCAAATACAACATTTCCTGCACGGAAATGGTACTGACATACACCAAATTGTTGCAATCTTCGAGAAATTCTCGAATCTTTTTCTCCAATTCATTTGACCCATTCATCAAAAATATGGCTATGTGGGTATCTACAAGGTACCTTGTTCTGGTCATAAGAAAATAATTTGATAGGTTACTACTTCATTACTGCTCTCATGTCCAAAATCTCCAATACCTGCACGCCCGGATGCGCTTGCCGCCAAATCGCAGCCGGCGTTTTGTTGCCTGACGGCGGTGGAAAGGTTGCCTTACCAATCTTTTTGCCACCCACATAGTGCCATACTGTAGGTTCACGCTTTCTCTCTTTTTTAATTTTAGTTTCCATAACAATGAATTTAAATTTATAATTTTGTACTTATTTTCCCGCCGCAAAGTTACAACAAAATCCCCAACAACCAAACAAAAAAAAACCGAAAATTGTCAATCATAATGACCTTTCATCGAAATGATGAACAATTTTCCATTGTAGATTTCATAAATAAGACGATGCCCTCGCGTAATTCTTCGACTCCAAAGCCCTGCTAATTCGTATTTTAAAGGCTCCGGTTTGCCAATTCCTATAAATGGATGCTCACAAATGTCATCAATGAGTGCGGTAATTTTTGCTTGCACTTTTGTATTTCCACTTTTTCGCCAAAAATCCAAATCCGCTAATGCCGCTTCTTTATATTCTACTTCCATAAATCGTCGGTTTTAAGCACAACGCCTTTACTATGCCGACTCGCTTGAATTTTTTTTACAAATTCAGGATTGTAAGGTGACTTTTCTTCCGTTATATGGAAGATGCCGACCTCTTTGATTAACTGTATGATGCTGTTTGCCAATGAATTGGTTGCATCAAATGATAATGTCATTGTTTTCATTTTATTTTTATTTATTTTTATTTTCCCGCTGCAAAGTTACAACTTTTTTCCCAAGCAACAAAAAAAAAGAAAGTGGCTACAGGGTCAACGCATTAAAAAAGACCGTAAGGTCGGTCTTTAATCTACCCCGTATGGGGTACAATTTTGATAACCCCGTACAAGCGAAGCGCAGTGCGGGGTAAGGCACCTCTTCTTCTTTGCAACCCCGTAGTGGGTTGAATTTTTTCGTCTTGCCAAAACCTCTTTTCAGTAAATGGCATGTCCACAAAGAGTTCAACCCACTACGGGGTTGCTGGGAGGAGGTGGTGCCATCTACCCCGCACTGCGCTATCGCTTGTACGGGGTTATCAAAATTGTACCCCATACGGGGTAACGCCGTAGCATACGGGCAAATTTTAATGTGTTAACCCTGGAAAGTGGCTACGATTCTCTCGCGCCACTCTCAACTACTCATCAGCCGCCATCAATTTCTCATTTTCCTTGCGCTCTCTGCGCTCAAAAAACAAGCACACGCCGCCAATCACAAGCGTAAAGACCATAAGACCGGTCATTGCAACATAATACAAATCCATTTTATTTATCCTCCTTTCCCATTATTAATAAACACATTCCTACGATAAGCATTACTGCCGTTGCTATGCAACCGTAAAATAATTTCAACTCGGTTGACATTTCTACGAAACTTGAGGTTATAATAACCGCCGTAGCCACGTATTTTGCCACATCCACAACCCACTTGCCGGTTTCGGCACAGATTTTTTTCCAATAGTTCTCTTTCTTCTTTTTCATTGATTCATTGATTTGTTTATTTATTCACCCCGCAAAGTTACAACATTTATCCCAAACAACAAAAAAAATGTAGAAATGCAGAAATTTAGAAATGTAGAAAATATTCCTAATTTTCTACATTCCTAAATTCCTAAATTCCTAAATTAACAAAACGGCAATTGCTACGCTTTATGACGCCTCTTCTCGCGGATGATTTCAATCCCTGCGTAGATAAGTGCCATGGCTGCTACCATACACATCGCCAATAATCCAAATAACATCCCTTTCATAATTATTCCTCCTTTCCTTTCTTTTTAAAACGTTCATATAAAAATGCACATAATACACTAAGCCCCAAAGCACTCGCGATTATGCCTAAGGCAACCCAATAGATATTGTCTGAAACATCATTCATAAACGATGATATGATGACTGCGGTGAGCACATACTTCGCCACATCAATAAACATATCACTTATCTTGTCTAATTTGAAAATCATATTATTGTAATTTTCTGCAAAGTTACAACTTTTTTCCCAATCAACAAAAAAAAAGAAGTGGGCTAAATCTTTTTTTCAGGTGCTATTATTTCGCAAACGGTGTTTTATCCCGTAGGGATTATAGCTCGGTAGAAATGGAACGCCTCCCCCATTCCTGCATCCCGTAGGGATGCAACATCATCCGCAAACGGTTGCATCCCTACGGGATGCAGGGTGGAGGTGAGGATTGGCTTTTCTACCGAGCTATAATCCCTACGGGATAAAAGGCTATGTATATTTGTCCCTACGGGATAAAACACCGTTTGCGAAATAATAGCACCTGAAAAAAAGATTTAGCCACAATGAGGCAATATCTCATCGCCCAGCGTTGGATTTTGTTCTAATTCAGACAAAAACGCAAGATAATCACTTTTTAGAGAATGATATTTCTTCCCTAATTTCTTTAAAGCACGGTCAAATTCAGGGGTTACATTAAAGTTCATTCGCTAATTGATAGGCTGATTTAAGTACTCGTTTTCCCTCTTTTGCTTCTCTAACCTCTTTTAGCCCCCTTTTGAAACCTTTGACCACTTGGTCAGCCTTTTTGTAAGCCAAAAATTTTTGGTATTCCCTACCGGACATTTCTATTACTACCTTTTCCATAACAATGAATTAAAATTTATAATTTTGTACTTATTTTCCCGCTGCAAAGTTACAACTTTTTTCCCAATCAACAAAAAAAAAAGAAAGTGGCTACGATTCACTCGCTCCACTCGCTTGGATTGTTGTTTGCCCTTTCGAAGGATTACTTAATTCTTTGGGAATACGAACGAAAGTGTACCGATTGTCAGAGTCAGGCTTTTACCTTCGTCTCCAATCGTGCCAGAAAACGATGCTGCTTTGGGGCTAGTCTGAGTCAAAGACAAGACACTATTAACAACAGCCCACGTTCCTTTTGAAAAGTACGCGCTGTCCGTCTTGTTTAAGTTGAGATCCTCGTCTGTGTACTTCAACAGATAGTCACCACTTGACCCCATGTTTAAAGTAACATCATCTCCGTCCTCCGTGCCACTGTAATTAATCTTTTTTACAATAGCAGCTTTAAGTTCATCATCTGTCATGTTTGCTGTGTCATCAGAACAGGAAACAAAAGACATTGTGGCTACAACAGCCATCATCATAACACTAAACAAATTCTTTTTCATAACTTTTTTTAAAAATTTATATTTACTAATTTAATAATTTTACTGACCAGCAGCTGCTTGTTTGGCAGCTTTCTTAGCAGCTTTCGCAGCTTCTTCGTCTGCAGCCTTTTTTGCTTTAGCGGCAGCTTTTCTTCCTTCCGGAGTATCAGCAACTGCAGCGTCAGCAGCTGCCTTTTCCGCAGCGGCTTTGTCAGCAGCTGCTTTTTCCGCAGCAGCTTTTTCCGCAGCAGCTTGCTCAGCAGCAACTTTTTCCGCAGCAGCTTTTTTATCAGCGGAGTCATCCTTCTTAGCAGGAGCTTCTTTCTTAGCAGGCGCTACCGGTTCTTCCACTGCTGCGGGCGCGGGCGCTGCCGGAGTCGGAGCTACTTTTTCAACCACAGGTGGATCTTCTTCGACCACAGGGGCTGGGGTTTCTTTTTTGCAAGAGAATGTCAATCCTCCTACCATCATCGCCACAAGGGCAACATAACTAATTTTCTTCATACTTTTTTTAACTATTTAAATTTATAATAAATTGACAATCAAATTCATAACTTCACTCCTCCTCCTCTTCCAGTCGTGCATCAATTTTCTGTTCCCAATGCATTGCCCCAAGGAAAATACCCAAGAGAACAAAAATCGTGCTAAACCACGCAATAACTACCTGATATGTATAACTCATCTTTTTCTATTTTCTTCATTATCTTAATTCCCTAAATTATCTTCTTTCGCCGCCTTACGCTCATCCCGCCAAATATCCCATTCGGCGTAAGCAATAAGAGCGGCACCAAAAGCATACATTGCTATAAGTATTTTATATTGATATTCCATCTTTTTTACTGATTTTTATGAATTTTAGAAACTCCCCACTCAACAAGTATAAAACAAAAAACTATTCCCCCTACAATCAGTTTGGCATCACCCGTATCAGTCCGTAATATAGCCCCCAGCACCACACCACCAAATGTAAGTTTACCAAGGTCAACCAAAACCTCACCCCACATCTGCGATTTAGACTTCTTCTGCATATATTTATTCACTTTCATTTTCTTAATTATCTTAATTCCTTAATTCTCTTCTTTTCGCCGCTTTTCTCTTATCTCTATGAATTGCCCAAAATCCCATCCCGACAAGAATGGCTCCGGTAGCATACTCTGCAATAATTACTATATATTGTAGTTCCATTTTGTTTATATTATTTATAAAATATCTTCTTCCGCCTGTTTCATTTCGTTATGCTTGGCTATCAAGCCCCAAGTAACAAAACCGGCGAAAACAATAAACATCATAATAAGCAATACATATTGATCGTTCATCTTTTTATTTTTTATTAACTATATAAATACCAAGCGCAATAGAAGCAGAACATAAAATCAGACCGCAAACAATAAGCGCAATATTACTTGCCCCCGTTTTTACCACCGTCCCCAACACTAAACTGGCGAATGAAAGTTTACCGAGGTCTATTGCTACTCCCCCGGCCAACTGCCATGTGGACTTCTCCTGCATATATTTATTCTTCTTCATTGTCTTCATTTCTCGAATTCGGGTGCAAAGGTAATACTTTTTTTTCACTCCCACAACTATAATCCAAAAAAAAACCAATATTTAACATTATTTATGTTTTTAGCCGCCGCTTTGCTCCAAAATGCAGGGTAAAATGCAGGGTAAACCGTCATTGCGGGCTTGACCCGCAATCCCCTGAAAAGGAGCCGAATGCCGAGCTACAGAGCGATTTAGGACAGGAGATTGCGGGTCAAGCCCGCAATGACGGGCTTTTTATCCCTAATAACTAAACTCTAAACTCTAATAACTACACTCTACACTCTACACTCTAAACTTGGAACTTCTCGCTTAAAACTCTCTCGCAACGAAATCAACGTCTCCGTTGATACCACGCCGGGAATTTCTTGAATCATTCCATTCAGCAACTTCATCAGATGCTCATTATCCCGCGCATACAACTTAATAAGCATCGTATACGGACCGGTTGTGAAATGGCACTCCACCACCTCCGGGATTTTTTCAAACTCCGGCACCACATCCTTATACATTGAGCCGCGCTCCAGCTTCACCCCGATATAAGTGCAAGTGCTATACCCCAAAGTCTTGGCATCCACCTGATAACCCGACCCCACGATGACCCGCATCTCTATCATCTTCTGCACCCGCTGATGAACAGCAGCCCGCGAAACATCACAAGCCTCAGCCACCTCCTTAAAAGGCGTCCGAGCATTCCGGGAGATAATCCCCAAAATCTGCCTGTCCAAAGCATCCAACTTATCCATAAAATTTTGTCATTACGGGCATGCCCCGTTTTTTTTAATGTCATCACGGGCTTGACCCGCAATCCCCTCCTACGGAAGCGACTCACTTGGCAGGGGATTGCGGGTTAAGCCCGCAACGACACCCAAGACGCGGACATATCCCCGTCTTGAACATCATTTATTTCTTCTTCTTCTCGTCCTTCTTGACAATCTCAATCAACTCAATATCAAAGATAAGAGTTGCATACGGACCGATTTTGCCACCCGCTCCCTGCTCACCATAAGCCAGGTCGTAAGGGATATAAGCAGTAGCCTTGGAACCGACAGGCAACAGTTGCAGCAATTCCGTCCAACCGCGAATCACGCCATTAACCGGAAACTCTGCCGGCTTGCCACTTTCAATAGAACTGTCAAACACCTCACCCGTGATGGTCGTGCCATGATAATTAACCTTCACCACATCGGTAGCCGTAGGGATAGCTCCTTTGCCGGTAGTTGTAATCTTGTACTGCAACCCGCTTTCGGTTGTCACAACACCCGCATTGGACTTGTTGTCGTCCAAATACTTCCGGTTTTCAGCAATCACCGGCGCAAACGCCTTCAATTTGATACCGGACACAAGCGACGCCTGCAACCCCTGCGCCTCTTCCTGCGCAATTTTCAAATCGGAGTGTGTGGCAACACCAACAAAACCTGCCAAAAAGTCCGTTTTGTTGATTTTCAACGCAGAATCTCCGCCGAAAAATTGACTTTCCAGGCTCGGAATCATCTGCTGCGAAATCTGCTGACCGATTTGAAAACCGGTCGCCTTAGCCACAGCCTTTTTGTCATCCTTGTCAACTTTGGCACCTTCGAGCAAACTTGCCACGAAAACCTTCATCAACGAAGAATCAACACCCAACTGGTTCAGATACTGCTCCAAACCCTGCGTCACATTGATACCTGCCACATACGACAGCGAATCAATGTCATTTTTCAACTCAGCCTTAGGCTGTCCATTGCAGGAAAAAAGGGTAATCCCCAGCCCTGCCGCTACCGAAAAAAGTGATACACTAACTAACTTTTTCATCTGAATTTTAATTTTTAATTGTTTATAAATAATTTGGGTGCAAAAGTACAAAAAAAAACAATACAACGAAGTTTTTTTGCAATTTTTTTTCGGTTAATCATTATTTATTCAAAAAAGCGTACCTTTGCACGAAAAAAACATGATGGAAAAAATGCAACTCAAAGACATCTCAACAATGCGGAAATACATCCGCACACTGCGAATGTTACTCGCAAAAGCCTCCCACGACATCTTCCCCCAAGGCAAGGTATATATCGACCACGCGGTATCGAAAGGCTACTATTGCCAACTGTTCAAAGACGAGCAAAACAATCTGGCAACAGCAGAAGACATTCAAGCCGTCAAACACCGCATGCAAGCCCTGATAGACGCCAACGGGGCAATAGAAATCCACGAAAAACCAACCAATGAAGTAATCACCCTCTTCCGCGCTAACGATATGCACGACAAGGCATTACTGCTCGAAACTGTCGGCGACCCCACCACTATATATAATGTATTGGATGGATACGCCGACTGCTTCTACGACGACCTGCTACCCACAACAGGCGAAATATACCTCTTCGACCTGATGCCCTACAGCGACGGCTTTATCCTGCGCGTGCCCAACCCCGAAAATCCCGACCATTTGCACCCCTACATCCAACAGGACAAGATGCGGCACGTTTTCCAAAAGGAAATAGCCTGGGAAATAGCGATGGGAATGACCAATGTGGGCGACCTGAACGTGAAAAACAAACAGGGCGAGATGCCAACCATGGTGAAAGTGGCAGAAGTGCTGCAAGAACGCGCCATCGGGCACATAGCAGACGAAATCACCGACCGATTTAACACCAAAGGCGTGCGCGTAGTCCTGATTTCAGGACCCTCCTCGTCCGGCAAAACCACTTTCTGCAAGCGTTTGCAGATTCAACTGTATGCCAAAACATTACGCCCCATAATGCTCTCCATGGACGACTATTTTGTGAACCGCACCGACACCCCCCGCGATGAAAACGGCGATTACGACTACGAAACAATCTACGCCCTTGACTTAAAGAAGTTTAACACCGACTTGCAACAAATCCTGGCAGGCGAAGAAGTGTCACTCCCCACCTATAATTTCCAAAAAGGCGAACGCGAATACCTCGGCAACACCATTCAGATGCGCCCCGACTCCATTCTCGTGATGGAAGGCATCCACGCAATGAATCCGCTACTCACCGAATCGCTGCCCGAACACATTAGTTATAAGGTATATGTGTCGGCACTGACCTCCATCGCATTGGATGGTCACAATTGCATCCCCACCACCGACAACCGCCTCGTCCGCCGCATCGTGCGCGACCACCGGTTCCGCGGCGTATCGGCAGCCGAAACCCTCGCGCGCTGGGCGTCCGTGAGAAAAGGCGAGGAAAAATGGATTTTCCCCCACCAGGAAAATGCCGACCAAATGTTCAACTCAGCCATGCTATACGAGTTAGCAGCCCTCCGCCCAATCATAGAACCCCTGCTAAAAGCCGTCCCAAGCAACCACCCCGAACGCCCAACAGCCCAACGCCTGCTAAATTTCCTGCATTATTTCATGCCCATAAACCGCGAACAGTTGCCAAATACTTCTCTGTTGCGCGAGTTTGTAGGAGGCAGCAGCTTTGAATAGTGAAGAAGGCTAAATCTTTTTTTCAGGTGCTATTTTTTGCAAGTCCCGCAGACTTGCCCAGAGCGCAGTCCCATTATGGACAGAACTGTGCGGCTCTTATTGTCCCGCAGGGTGGGTTGTCAAAAAGATTACAATCGGATGAAATTTTTGCGTTCTGTTTTTTATCCCGTAGGGATTGTAGCTCGGTAGAAAATCATACCTCTCCTTCTCCCCGCATCCCGTAGGGATGCAACATAATCCGCAATCGGTTGCATCCCTACGGGATGCTGAAATGGGGGCGGGGCGATTCTATTTTCTACCGAGCTACAATCCCTACGGGATAAAAACAAATGATGAACGAACAATATTCATAAAACATCCATCTTTTTAACACCCCACCCTGCGGGACAAAACACCGTCTGCAAAAAATAGCATCTGAGAAAAAGATTTAGCCAAAAATCATCATTTTTTACCTCATAATTCATAATTATTTATTACTTTTGCAGCCGCTTAGAAGAAGTAACAACAGGCAGGAATTGCGGGTCAACAGTCCGCAACGACAGCCATAAATAATAAAATAAATAAACAAATGGAAATTGTAAAAATTTTTGGTCGTGAAATCTTGGATTCTCGTGGTAATCCAACGATTGAAGTGGATGTGACATTGGCATCCGGTATTATTGGTCGTGCGTCGGTGCCGAGCGGTGCCTCTACGGGCGAAAACGAAGCGTTGGAATTGCGCGATGGCGACAAAGCGCGCTACTTGGGCAAAGGCGTTCAGAAGGCGGTGGACAACATCAACAAGGTGATTGCACCCGCATTGCTGGGCATCAGCACGTTGGAACAACGTGCTATTGACAACAAAATGCTCGCCTTGGACGGCACAAAAACGAAGTCCAAATTGGGTGCCAACGCTATTTTGGGCGTGTCGTTGGCGGTTGCAAAAGCGGCTGCTAACTATTTGGATGTGCCTTTGTATCGCTACATCGGCGGCACAAACACCTACACATTGCCCGTGCCGATGATGAACATCATCAATGGCGGCTCTCATTCGGATGCTCCTATCGCATTCCAGGAATTTATGATTCGTCCGGTGGGCGCACCATCGTTCAAAGAAGGCCTGCGCTATGGTGCGGAAGTGTTCCACGCTTTGAAAAAAGTGTTGAAGGACAAAGGATTAAGCACCGCAGTAGGCGATGAAGGTGGTTTTGCTCCTAACTTTGCCGGCGGCACCACCGAAGCGTTGGAATCCATCCTCACAGCCATCAAAAACGCCGGTTATACAGCCGGAAAGGACATCACAATCGGCTTAGACTGTGCATCTTCCGAATTTTTCGACAAGGGCGTATATGACTATTCCAAATTTGAAGGCAAGAGCGGTGCCAAACGCAGTTCCAAAGAGCAAGTAGACTATTTGGCTGATTTAGTGGCAAAATACCCCATCGACTCCATCGAAGACGGCATGAGCGAAAACGACTGGGACGGCTGGAAACTCCTGACCGACAAATTGGGCAGCAAAGTGCAATTGGTGGGCGACGACCTGTTTGTGACCAATGTGGAATACCTGAAAAAAGGTATCGAATTGGGCTGTGCCAACTCCATTCTCATCAAAGTGAACCAAATCGGTTCGCTGAGCGAGACATTGGATGCCATCGAAATGGCTCACCGCGCAGGCTACACCAGCGTGACATCGCATCGCTCCGGCGAAACGGAAGACGCTACGATAGCCGACATCGCCGTAGCCACCAACTCGGGGCAAATCAAAACCGGTTCGCTGAGCCGCTCCGACCGCATGGCAAAATACAACCAATTGCTTCGCATCGAAGAAGAATTGGGCGCTTTGGCGGTGTATGGCTACAAAAAAATTGTACCTTTGCGCCCGTGAAAGAAAACGAGATGATATTCGGCACGCGCGCCGTCATCGAAGCCGTGCAAGCGAGCAAAGAGGTGGATAAGATATTGATGCGCAGGGATTTGCAAAACGACTTGGCACGTGAATTGTTTAATATCGTCCGAGACACCAACATCCCCATCCAGCGCGTGCCACAGGAAAAATTAGACCGGCTGACACGCAAAAATCATCAGGGTGTAATTGCCTTTATTTCAGCGGTAACCTATCAAAAATTGGAGGATATTGTTCCATTTTTGTTTGAAAACGGCAAAGACCCGTTCATCGTGCTGCTGGATGGAGTGACCGATGTGCGCAATTTCGGAGCCATCGCCCGCACCTGCGAGTGTGCCGGAGTGGATGCCATCGTGATTCCCTCGCGCAACAGCGTGTCCGTCAATGCCGATGCGGTGAAAACCTCCGCAGGCGCATTGCTCACGTTGCCGGTTTGCAAGGAAGACAGCATCACGGAGGCAATCCGGTTTTTGAAAAACAGCGGCGTGAAAGTCATCGCAGCCACCGAAAAAGCCTCCGCAGACTATCCGGAAGGCGACTACACCGTCCCCATCGCCCTCATCATGGGCAGCGAAGACGTGGGCATCGCCACCGACAACCTCCGCATCTGCGACGAAATGGTGCGCATCCCCATCGCAGGCACCATTGCCTCGCTGAATGTGTCGGCGGCAACAGCGGTGCTGGCGTATGAGGTTGTGCGGCAACGGGGGAAAATGTAGGAATTTAGAAATTTAGGAATGTAGGAATTGCTTTATTTGTTGTGCAATAAGTTATTATGGAAGATATCAAACATAGAATAGAGGCATTACGGGCTGAGATTGAGGAACATAATCGCAATTATTATGACCTGTTTCAGCCGCGTATCAGCGACTTTGAGTTTGACCAAAAACTCAAGGAATTGGAGCGATTGGAAGCCGAACATCCGCAGTTTGCCGACCCTAATTCGCCCACTCAGCGTGTGGGGAGCGATATGAGCGGAAAATTTGCCCAGGTCGCGCACCAATATCCGATGCTTTCGCTTGCCAACACCTATTCGGAGGGCGAAATCGCAGAGTTTTACACCCGCACCCAAAAGGCATTGCCCGGCGAAGAGTTTGAAATCGTCGCCGAACTGAAATACGACGGCACCTCCATCTCGCTCATTTACGAAAACGGACAACTCGTGCAAGCCATCACGCGCGGCGACGGCACACGCGGCGACGACGTAACCGCCAATGTGCGCACCATCCGCAGCATCCCGCTCAAATTGCTCGGTGGTGCCGAAAATGGTGCCAAGAATGGTGCCGCGAATGGACACTACCCGCCAAAATTTGAAATACGCGGCGAAATTTTGATGCCGTGGAGTTCGTTCAACCGGCTCAACGAGGAGCGGCTCGCGAGCGATGAGGCTCCCTTTGCCAACCCGCGCAACGCCGCCGCCGGCACTTTGAAAACCCTTCACCCACAGGTAGTTGCCGAACGCCAGTTGGATTCATACCTCTATTATATGTTGGGCGAAACATTGCCCGCCGACACGCATTTTGCCAACCTGCAAGCCGCTCGCATGTGGGGTTTCAAAATATCCGAAGCGACTAAGGTGTGCCGCAATTTGGCGGAGGTCATCGAATTTATCAACTATTGGGATGTGGAGCGTAAAAACCTGCCTGTGGCGACCGATGGCATTGTGCTGAAAGTCAATTCGTTGCGCCAGCAACTGAACTTGGGGATGACCGCCAAAAGTCCGCGCTGGGCTATCGCCTACAAATTTCAGGCGGAATCGGCGGAAACGCGCCTGCTCTCGGTCGAATTTAGCGTGGGTCGCACGGGCGTCATCACCCCCGTAGCCAATCTGGAGCCTGTTTTGCTGTCGGGAACGATGGTGAAACGCGCCTCGCTCTACAACGAGGATGCCATTGAGGAGTTTGATTTGCACATTGGCGACCTCTGCGCGGTGGAAAAAGGCGGCGAAATCATCCCGAAAATCACGCGCGTCAATATGGAGGCTCGTCTTGCGGGCAGCGAGAAAGTGCGTTTCGTGGCGTTTTGCCCTGCCTGTGGCGCACAAGTGCTTCGTCCGGAAGGCGAAGCCGCCCACACTTGCCCCAACCACACGGGCTGCGCCCCGCAAATCAAAGGCTCTATCGAACTGTTTATCAGCCGCAAAGCCATGAATATCAACATCGGCAGCGAAACCATCACGCAGTTTTACGATGCCGGATTGGTCAAAAATGCCGCCGACCTCTACGACCTCACGGCGGACACGTTGCTGAGATTGGAACGCTGGCAAAAGAAAAGCGTGGACAATTTTTTGGAAAGCCTCGAACAGTCGAAGCAAGTACCCTACGAGCGTGTTTTGTATGCTTTGGGCATTCGCGGCGTGGGGGAAACGGGGGCTAAAAAGTTGGCAAAAGTTTTTCACACACTGGACGATTTGATGCAGGCAACCCTTGAACAGTTGCAGGACGTGGACGAGGTGGGCGCGGTCATCGCGAAAAGCATTGTTGCTTATTTTTCGGCATCCGAAAACCGCGAAATGCTCCGGCGATTGCAGGCGCGCGGACTGCAAATGGCATTGGACGATACCTCTTTGGCACAGCAAACCAACCTGTTAGAAGGGCACACCATCGTCATCAGCGGCGTATTTGCTCAACATTCGCGCGACGAGTATAAAAAAATAATTGAACAAAATGGGGGAAAAAACACCGGTTCTATTTCAAAAAACACTACCTTTGTGCTCGCGGGCGAAAACATGGGACCCGAAAAATTGAAAAAAGCCGAACAACTCGGCATCAAAATAGTGAATGAAGCAGAAATTTTGACAATGTTAAAACAATAAAAATATGTACAAATATTGGGTGAGACATCAATTACGTAAGTATTACAAGAACAATGGTATGCGTGAGAAACGATTTCTTAATTTGAAAGACGTTCACACCATGCTGGTGTTGTTTGACACGCAAAATGTGGTGGAAGCAATCGCCTTCATCAAAAGCATGAAAAAAATGAATAAAAAGGTGACGGTCTATGCGTATCAAGGCAAACATGACGCAAAGGACTACTCTCGGACGGGCTATAACATTATCACAGCCAAAGAGACGGACGATTTGTTTCAAAAAAAGCTGAAAGAAATGGTCAGCGATTTGAAAAAAGAAAAATATGATGCCGCGATAGACCTCACGGCGCAGCACAATTTTTCGGTAGAATACCTTTTGGCGCATACCAATGCCAAGATGAAAGTGGGGCTGAAAAAAAATGACATACCGCAATATGATTTTTCGATTGCGGACATCCCCGAGTTACAGCAAGAGAGCCTGAAAGTGCGCGAACTTGCCAATCAACTCCGATATTACTTACAAGTCATTCAGGCCGCTCCATAATGGCATAGTCCCCTAAAAAAATATGTTGCAGATAGAAGTCAAAAACGTTGAGAAGTCGTTCAAGGACGTGAAAGCAGTGCGCGGAATCTCGCTGGCAATACCGGCGGGGCAGTTTGTGGCGTTGCTCGGTCCCAACGGTGCGGGAAAAACCACGCTGGTGGAGATGATGGAAGGACTGAAAAAGCCTGACAGCGGCGAAATTCTCATTCAGGGCAAAACATGGCAAAAACACGAGCACGAACTCCGCACTATCATCGGGTTATCGTTGCAAGAAACCCGCTTTGCCGAGAAATTGACCGTTTATGAAACCCTGCGCCTCTTTGCCGCTTTCTTTGAATTGGGCGATGAGCGGGTGAATGAGGTCATCGAACAGACAGGGTTGCAGAGCAAGCAAAAATCCATGACAGGCACGCTCTCAGGCGGACAAAAGCAACGCCTGGCATTGGCTGTGGCACTGCTCAACCAGCCGCAAATTCTCTTTTTGGACGAACCAACGACCGGACTTGACCCGCACTCGCGGATGGATTTGTGGAACATCCTTAAATCGTTGAAAGACAAGGGCGAAACGACCTTGATTTTGACAACGCATTACATGGAAGAAGCCTCATCGCTATGCAGCGACCACATCATCATCATCGACGAAGGCAAAATATTGAGAGAAGGCAAATTAGAAGATTTGTTGGACGAAAAATCCCGCAATCTGGATGAATTATTCATCAATTTGACAGGGAAAAAATTATATGAGGAAACGTCATTGCGGGCTTGACCCGCAAACCCCTGCAAAGGAGACGAATGTTGGGCAACAGGGCTATGTAGAACAGGGGATTGCGGGTCAAGCCCGCAATGACAAAGGAAGACAAGAACAAAAAGAAGTCAATATAAAAAGAAGTCAATATAAAAACAATGAAATCAATAAAACGCAATCAATTATATCAACTGACCATCACGCAATGGCTGGAAGTTATTCGCGAGCCGGAGGTGCTTTTTTGGGGCATTCTCTTCCCCGTGCTGCTCTCTATCGGCATGGGGCTGGCTTTTACGCAAAGTTCCGAGTCAAAATTTCGAGTGATGATGGTGGACGAAACTCGCACGGAACTGGACTCCTTGCTCGATATTTATGCGCAGCCCAATCCGAAAGATGCGACCGTTTCCATCTGGAAAGTTGCAGATAACATATTGGGCGACAGTGAGTTCTCTTTTATTCGCCATGATTGGAAGTCGGCGATTGTTGCCCTCAAACGCGGCGAGGCGGATGTGATTGTGACGGATTCTGCCGGCACCCTGCGCTACCATTTCGACCCGCACAACGCACAGGCGCAGTTGGTGTATATGAAATTGTCGGAGTTGGTGAAGTCGCCGATATCCGGTGATGCGGCAGGTAGGGACAAGGCGGATGCATCCATTCGCCCATTGACCTTACAGGGTACCCGTTACATTGATTTTTTGGTTCCGGGACTGATTGCATTCGGCTTGATGAGTTCCATTATGTGGGGCATCAGTTATGCGATTATTGAGCGGCGGTCGCAGAAATTGCTGCGGCGCATGGTGGCTACGCCTATGAAGAAGTCTAACTTGCTGATAGCCATGATGTTTGTTCGCACGCTGATGAATATTATTGAGGCTGCGATACTCTTTTTGGCTGTTTGGCTGCTGTTCGATATTCAAATTCAGGGCAATATCGGGGCGTTGTTTACACTGTTTTTGGCGGGCAATGTTGCGTTTACGGGTGTTGCCGTGCTGATTTCGAGCCGCACCTCGAAAACGGAAGTCGGCACAGGGTGGATAAATGCCGTGCAACTCCCCATGATGATACTTTCGGGTATATTTTTTAGTTACCACAACTTCCCCGAATGGAGCATCGGCGCAATTAAATTATTGCCTCTGACGGCACTGACGGATGGCATTCGCAGCATTTTCAACGAAGGCGCAGGCTGGATGGAAATCGTCACGCCCTCCATCGCCCTCTCCGCATTTGGCGTCATCTGCTTCGCCGCCGGATTGAAGTGGTTTAAGTGGTATTGAAAAAAAATGTCGCAAGTATGTATTGATACGTGAAAATTTTTTTGTATCTTTGCGCCCGATTTCACCCAATATATATAAGTATAGGAAAATGAGGCAGTTAAAAATCACAAAATCAATTACGAATCGCGAAAGTGCTTCGTTAGACAAGTATCTTCAAGAAATCGGGCGCGAAGACCTGATTACTGTGGAGGAAGAAGTGGAATTGGCACAAGCCATTCGACGTGGCGACCGTGCTGCGTTGGAAAAGTTGACACGTGCCAACTTGCGTTTTGTCGTTTCCGTAGCAAAACAGTATCAAAATCAGGGACTTAGCCTGCCGGATTTAATCAACGAAGGCAATTTGGGGTTGATTAAGGCGGCTGAAAAGTTTGACGAAACGCGCGGCTTTAAGTTTATTTCGTATGCCGTGTGGTGGATTCGCCAGTCGATTTTGCAGGCTTTGGCGGAGCAGTCGCGTATTGTGCGCCTGCCACTCAACCAGGTGGGGTCGCTGAACAAAATCACCAAAGCGTTTTCAAAATTTGAGCAGGAACACGAACGCAAACCATCGCCGGAGGAGTTGGCGCAAGAGTTGGATTTGCCGGTGGAAAAAATTGCGGACACGCTGAAAGTGTCCGGGCGGCATATTTCGGTGGATGCTCCGTTTGTGGAGGGTGAAGACAACAGTCTGCTGGATGTGCTGGTCAACGAAGATGCCCCCTATGCCGACCGTGCGCTAATGAACGAGTCGCTCACCCGCGAAATCGCTCGTGCCTTATCCGTTTTGGGCGAGCGCGAACGCGACATTATATATATGTTTTTCGGCATCGGTCGCCCGGAAATGACACTCGAAGAAATCGGCGATGAATTTGATTTAACCCGCGAACGAGTCCGCCAAATCAAAGAAAAAGCCATCCGCCGCCTGAAACAAACAAATGACAACAGCCTGCTGAAAAGCTATTTAGGGTAAACGCCGAGGATTGCGGGTCAAGCCTGCAATGACAAAAAGGAAAAATGACTAAATTTGCACACTAATTTTGGAACATCATCAAAAAAGGGTTACATATAGTGTTGTGGAGTTTCTCCGTGTTGCTTGGTTTGGCGGGGTTGCTTTATGGTGCGCTGTGGTTGCCGTCTGTGCAGCAGACGATTAAGGATTTTGCGTTGCAAACGGTGATGGCTACCACGCATAACCGTATGAGTATCGGCAAGTTGACGTTTCGCTCGTTCAACCGGCTGCAATTGGAGGCGGTGTATGTCGAAGATATTGAGCAAGATACCTTGTTATACGCGTCCTCACTCTCGGCGAGTTTTGATATTTGGGAGATGTTGAACAGCCGCCTGCTGATTACATCGGTGGATTTGGATGATTTTGTGGTTAATATTGCTCAAAATCCGCGTGATTCTACCTACAATTTCCAATTTCTCATTGATGCTTTTGCCCCCAATGCCTCAGACACAACGGCAATTTCGTTGCGGATTGAACTGCGAAACATCGCCCTGAACGGTGGGCGAATAAATTACACAGCGGACTCTTTGGCTGTACATCTAACTGATTTTCAGGCAAATATAGATGCAAAATCTACCAACCTCGAAAATTTGGATGTGAATTTGAAACATCTGTCATTCGCCGAAAGTCGAGGATTGAAACTGGAAAATCTGCAATTTCAAGCCAATTTGGATGCTCGTCTACTGACAATCAATGACTTTGTGCTGGAATTACCACATTCCGTTCTTCAGTTACCAGTTACCAGTTACCAGTTACCGGGTGCCGGTTATCGGGTACCGGGTGCCACTCCCACTGTCATTGCGGGCTTGACCCGCAATCCCCTGCCGGAATATCAAATGTCGCTAATGGGGCACCTTGATTTTCGCGACATTGCAATGTGGGTGCCTGCGGTCAGGGATTTGACGGAGGTGCTGACTTTTTCGGGGAATTTCAGCGGGACATTGCCTGAGATTGTGTTTGATGCTTTGCAGGTGGAGTATGGGGAGCAGGTTTATTTGCGGGCTGGTGGGCGTATTCAGGATTTTGAGCATTTGGAGGCTTCGCCTGTTCGGTTGGAGTTGAAGGAGTTGGTTGTGAATGGAGTTGAGGGGTTGTTTCAGGGGGTTGCGGGTCAAGCCCGCAATGACATCTCGGCGTTGCCGGATACAATCAGCTTGGCGGGTAGTGCGAGCGGTACATTGTCCGATTTTGCATTTAATGTGTTGTTGCAGAGCAATATCGGGGATTTTCTTGTGGATGGGGCAGGGGGGTATGATTTATTGACGGGTGCTGCCCTGTTTGATGCGGTTGGTGGCGTAACTCGTTGTGATGTAGGGGTTTTGATGCCGGATGTTGGGTTTGGATTGGCTGATTTGAATTTGCACGCCAAAGGTAGTTATTCGCCCAAAGGTGGTTTTAATGCGGAGGCGGAAGTGGATGTGCAACGGTTTGATTATAAGGGATATGCCTATTCCCAAATTCATGCGGAGGTGGAGTTGAAGGGCGAAAACAGGTGGCTGTATGTGGACAGTCGCGACCCCCGTTTGCCGCTTAATCTGACGTATCAGGAGGCGGACAGTGCGTACAAAACGTTGGATGTTGCCTCGCCGTTTATCAACGCAACTGTCTATGGGACATTTACTTACACGGGCTTGGCGGAGGTGTTTAAAGCCAATTTTCCGATGTTTTTTCCTGACGCTGAGGGGCAGCCCGAGTTGCAAGACGCATTTGATGAGAGCATTCATTTTAATGTGGATGTGAGCCACTTGACCGCGCTGGCAGACCTTTTGGACTTGCCCCAAGGCATCCCCGACTCCATTCTGTTCATGGGAAAATACAGTAATGTGGGCGACAAAATGCGGATTTCGGCGAGTGCCTACACGCGCTTTGCCGGGTCGGACACCATCCAAATGTCGCTCTCGCTGACTAAGGTGGGTGATTTTCCGCACGTCATTGTCAATATTGAAAACTACGCCGGCAATTATTTTTTTGATGGCTCGTTAGATGCTGATATTGAGTTGATTATAAAGGATGGACAAACCATTCCCGACATGAATATCACGCTCAACCCCACGATATGGGTTTTCAACGACACCTGGTTTACCGTGAACCCCGCGAAAGTGGTGGTGCAAAACGGGCGTTACACCATTCAGGATTTAACCGTCAATATGACCGAAAGCCCCTCCGAGGCTGTCCGAATCAACGGCACGGCATCCACTTTGCGCGACGACAGCCTGACGATTGACGTGTCGCAGTTTCAATTGCGCACACTTATCAATACGGCGAAAATGGGATTTCCGCTGTCAGGATTGGCTGACGGGCGGATTACGATGCGGCAACTGCTCGCCAAACCATTCATCCTGTCGCGCGGATTTTCTGTGAAAAATATTGTGTATGCGGGCAGAGAATTGGGCGATTTGCGCGTGACCAGCGGGATGAGCGGCGAACGCAACAGCGTGTTTGTGCGTGCCCATCTGGGCAAAGAAGGTGCCACGCCGTCGGTCGTTTCCGGCGTGCTTTTGCCAGAAAAAGACTCCATGATGGTGACGGCAAACATTCAGGACATCGAACTCAGCTGGTTTTCCGAAGCCACCGCCGATATGCTCTACGCTTTGAACGGCAAAATCGCGACCAAACTGAACTTTTCGGGCACCATGAGCAAGCCCCAAGTGCATGGCATGGTCTATTTTGATGGCGCACAGGTGGGTGTGTCGATGCTCCACACCAAATATACGCTCGACGACTCCATCCAAATCACTCCGGAGGCTATCACGCTGAACAAAGTGACCGTCCGCGATGAAAACAGGCACACGCTGGTTGCCAACGGCACGATTACGCACAACTGGTTTATCGACCTCAACCCGCAAATCAACCTCACTATGAGCGACTTCCAAGTGCTGAACAATCCCAAGCAGACCGACAGCCTGTTGTACGGCACTCTGCGGCTCAACGGCTTGATGAACATCAAAAAGAGCAAAAACGACTGGCTGATGACCGGCACCGTCACGCACGGCAACAATTCCAAAGTGACGGTCAACATCCCCTATTCGGCAAGCACGGCAGCACGCTACAACAATATTATCTATGTGGATTCGACCGGCAAACCACTCACGAAGACGGTTGATTCCGTCAAAGTCAAAGCCCCCGCCACCACCACGTTCCCTCTGAAAGCGCAATTCATGTTTTATACCGACCCCGCACTCACGGTGGGAGTTGTTCTCAATCGGGCAACGGGCGATGCGGTGCAAATGTCCGGTAATGGCACAATTAACGTGGCTTACGACATGATGGCACCCGCCGCGCTGCATGTGACGGGCGACTACGAGGCGGAGAACGGCAACATCTCCGTGTCGGTAGCCAAAATGGTGCCCAAATCATTCGCCATCCAAAGCGGCAGCAAGTTGGGTTTTCACGGCGACCCACTCGCCACAACTTTCGATATGACAGCCATTTACAAGACCCGCGCCGACTTGGAAACCCTCGACCCATCGTTTGCCAATCTCGTAGCCAATCCCAAGGTGGCAGTCAATTGCGAACTCGCGGTGCAGGGCAATACGGACAAGATGTCAATGACTTACGACGTGAAATTGCCCAACGAATCGGACGAGGTGAACCGCAAATTGGAGGGGTTGCTCTACTCCGACAACCTGAAAGTGATGGAAATGGCTTATCTGCTGACTTTCAACAGTTTCACACCCGTCCAAAAAACGGAAGCCACAAGTTTTACGGACAATTTCACCTCCGGTCAAGTGCTCTCCTCGCTGGCTTCGCTGACCACCGGACAACTCAGCAAAGCCCTCTCCAACGCCCTCGGCAATAACTGGTCGATAGGTGCCGACCTCCGCAGCAAAGACGATTTCAACAATGTGGATATGGACGTAAACGTGAGCACGCAACTGTTCGACAACCGCCTAATAGTCAATGGCACAGTAGGTTACAGCAACGACCCCAGCAAACAGCAAAACTTCACCGGCGATTTCGACATAGCTTACAAACTATCCCGCACCCGCAGCATCTTCCTGAAAGCCTACAACGAAACCAACAGCCAATATTATGAGCAAGCCCCCACGACGCAGGGCATAGGGCTGAGCTACAAGCGGTCAGCAAGCAGTTTCAGGGGGCTGTTTCGGAAAGGGACAGGGAAAAAATGAAAAAAAATCACAAAACATAATTCATAATTCATATTTTTTACTTACCTTTGCGCCCGCTAATGCAAACAATTAAAAATTATTTCAAAAATGGCAACTAAAATTAGATTGCAAAGACATGGTCGCAAGGGGTACGCGTTTTACCACATCGTGATCGCAGATAGCAGAGCTCCACGGGATGGAAAGTTTATCGAACGGCTCGGGACGTATAATCCCAACACAGATCCGGCTACAGTAAATTTGGATTTTGACCGAGCTTTGTATTGGTTGACGGTGGGTGCACAACCGACCGATACCGCGAGAAATATCCTTTCAGACGAAGGGGTGCTCTTGAAGAAACACCTCTTAGGTGGCGTGGCAAAAGGGGCTTTCAGCGAAGAAGCTGCTGAAACGAAATTCCAAGCATGGAAGGACGGCAAAGTATCCGCCATCGACGCCAAGTTAGGCAAGGCGGGTGAGGCACAAAAAGCCGCCGCAAAAGCCGCTTTGGAGGCAGAAAAAGCCGCTAACAAAGCCAAGGCAGATGCGGTAGCCGCTAAAAAAGCCGAAGTGGCAGTGGCGGCGGCTAAGCAAGAGGCTAAAGAAGCAACTGCGGTAGAAGAGGCTCTTGCGCCGATTGAAGAGGTTGTTGAAGAGGTTGAGGCTCCGGTTGAGGAAGAGGCTACGGCTGCTCCGGCAGAAGAGGTTGCTGCTCCGGTGGTTGAAGAGATTCCGGCTCCGGTTGAGGAAGAGGTTGCTGCTCCGCTTGAGGAAGAGGCTACTGCTCCGGTTGAGGAAGAAGCTACTGCTCCGGTTGAGGAAGAAGCTCCGGCTACTCCGGCAGAGGAAACTCCGGCCGCCGAATAATTATTTGCACTCCGAATGAAACAGATTAAATGGATGGTCACGGATTTTTTTTCTGTGGCTGTCTTTGTTGTGTTGTTTGCGGCGTGTGCCGGTCACGACTATCCCAATATTGATATTGATGGGATGTGGAAATTGCGCACGATGCACAATCAATCGGGAGAGGTTCAACAAGTGGACACTGTTTTTTTTAATTTTCATCGTGGCTCGCTATTTTCTTGCACGCGGTTTGATGGAGAGATGACATGGATGCAGGATATGTGGATGGGCTATTTTGGTTTTTCGCATGGCGACTCCGTCCATATTTCGCTTGCCAAGAGTTATGACTATAAGACAACGCCGTGGGGTGGTGGAGAGCAAAAAGCCATTTTTTATATCGTGCAGCATACCTCCTCAAAATTAGTTTTGGAACGGGATGGCATAACGTACAATTTCATAGATTTTTGAGATGAGGCAAAAAACTGTATTTTTTCTTCTATACATATATATATGTAGTCAGTCCGGTTTTGGGCAGACGAAAACCACCGTGCAATCATCGGCTTTTGGCGCGTTTTCGAGCGAGCAGATGCCTTTTTGGTTGGTCAATCACAGTTGGGGGATTAACTCGCTGAATGACAACAATTTGTATCTTCGAGCCGGTGCGTTTCATGAGCAAAAATTGAATGATGATTGGTCGTTTGAGGCAGGGATTGACGGGCTTGGCGGACAGTTTTCGGCGGCGGACAACTACCGCATCCAGCAGTTATACGGTCGCCTCGACTGGAAAAAAATCCGCTTGGATATTGGTATGCGCGAAGATTATGTTTCATTTCTGAATCCGCATTTAAGCTCCGGTGACATGGTCAATTCCAACAATGCTCGCCCTATTCCGCAGATTAAGATGGGGTTCAATGAGTTTATTCCGGTTCCTTTCGCGCGAAGCAATTTTTTCATAAAAGGCGATTTTGCTGTGGGGAAATATTTGGACAGCGAATATTTGGAATCCAATTTTGCCCCGTCGCAGAAAAAATTTGCATCCGATGTTTTGTCACACAACAAATCCATTTATTTTCGCTTTGGCGATATACAACACAAACACCGTCAGCAGTTTATGTTTGGTTTGGTTCACGCTGCGCAATGGGGCGGCACGCTCTATCAAACCAATGGGGAGGTGTTTAAACAGCCGCGAAGCATTGGAGATTTAGTCCGCGTGGTGCTTGCCAAAGAGGGTGGTGAAGGGGCAAGTGCGAATGACAAACCATACGTTTCGGGGTCGCAGTGGGGCGCGTGGTTGTTTAAGTATGATATTAAGTTGGGGGGGATTGCGGGTCAAGCCCGCAATGACACTCCGGGGGGGACAGCCCGCAATGACGACCCGAAAGGGACAGCTCGCGCCGACAAAAGCAGCCAATTAAGTGTCTATGTCCAACATTTTTTTGATGATGGTTCGGGGATGACTTTCTACAATTGGAGCGACAATTTGATTGGCGTGGAGTGGCAGTCGCGTACAAAATCGTTGCTTTCGGGTGCTGTGGCAGAATTTGTATATACAAAATACCAGAGCGGTACGGTTCTTTACTATTTCGACATTGCGCCCAAAGGGGAGCACCCGGAGCATCACGACCAAATCGCAAAAGGCAATGGGAAAGACAATTACTACGTCAATGGCGACTATCCTCAAGGACCGTCCCACTACGGCAAAACATTAGGAACGCCGCTTTTTTTGTCGCCCGAATACAACACCGATGGTGCGGTTAATTTCAAAGGCAATCGCCTCATCGCCTATCATCTGGGCATAGAGGGCTATTTTTTGCCGGAGTTCAAATACCGCCTGCTGCTGACGAGCGGACAAAACTGGGGGCGTTACGACCTCCCATTCAAAGAAATTCATTCGGGATTCGCCTCCGGATTAGATTTGATTTATCAGCCGGAAAAGTTGCAAGACTTTGATATTAAGCTGTCTGTGGGAGCCGATGATGGTGATTTTTTTGGAAGAAGCACCAGCGGAGTTGCTTTGACCATTAGCAAACGATTTACAGTGCTTTGAGGGTTGCCTTGGTCTGAACTTTGATTTTCGTATGATTTTATTATTGATTATTCGGGCGCAGAAGTAAGAATAATAACAAAAAATGTTATGATTATCCGCAATTCATAGCACTTGGCTTTCGCTCATTGTCCCTGCGGGACAAATAGATACAAACACACTCCCAACCTCATTACCTCATTTTCTTAACTTAATGACATTGCTCGTGGGGTGGCAGAGAGATGGGAGAACCAAAATTTTATGTCTTCCCGTATTCCTTTTTATAGACTTTTACGGAGAAAAAGAAGGTGGAGAGTAGTAGCGGGCCAAAAATGACACCCCAAAAGCCGAAAATTTGCAGCCCCAGTATGACGCCAAAAATCGTGACGAGGGGGTACAGGTTTGCCTTTTTTCGCAGAAAAGTCAGTTGCACCACGCGCTCCATGTTGGCGACCACCAGCGCACCGTAGATGATGAGCGCGACGCCGTTCCACACCGAGCCGCCCAGTATCAGGTTGATTGCCAGCGGTAGCCACATAATGGCTGTTCCTGCCACCGGAATCAGCCCGACGAAGCCTGTCAGAATGCCCCAGATGACGGGGTTGCCCGCATTGAAGAGCCAATAGCCAATGCCCGCCGAAATCACTTGCAAAGCCATAATCAGCGGCACACCAACGGCATTTGCCAAAATCATATTGTTGCCCTCCGCTTTCAGTTGGCGGTTGGTGGCGGTGTCAAACGGGAGATATTCGCTGAGTCCGCGCTCCATCGGTTCGGAATCCTGCAACATGAAATAGAGCACAAACAGCATCATGATGAGGTTGGTCATCGCGCTTCCGGCAGTTGAAACGATGCTTGGGACGATTTTTCCAATGTGTTCAAGTCCCTTTTGCACAACGTCTTGCGAGAAAATATTGTAGCCCCAACGGTCGAAAATCCAATCACCCAGATTATGCAACTCCACTTTGAACATTTGAACATCAAAATTGGACGCAGTGGAATAGACCAAAGCCGAAAATCCACCCAAAATCAGCACGAAAGCCAGCAATGTAGCAATCATTAAAGTGCTTGTAGCCAGCGTGTTATTCCATCCTCTGCGCCTCAAATAGCGGTGCGGCGTGCGCAACAACGCATACATGGCAACCGAGCCAAGAAACGAGCTGACAAAATAAGCCAACTGCCCAATAATCAGCCCCGCCAGCAAGATAATCGCCAGCAGGAAAATAACTTGCCGCATCTGTTTGTCAAAGTTTGCATTCATACATTTTATCTTTATTGTCATTGCGGGCTTGACCCGCAATCCCTTGTTCCACATCGCTCTGTCGCCCAACATTTGGTTCCTTTTCAGGGGATTGCGGGTCAAGCCCGCAATGACAGGTCTTTTTTTTACATTATCCCGCGTTCACGCAGCTTCTGCTGCCACTTCCATGCTGATTTCAGTGTGTCTTCGAGCGTTTCTGTGGCTTTCCAGCCGAGTAGCTCGTTGGCGTAGTGCGGATTTGCCCAGATTTGTTCGATGTCACCTTCGCGGCGGGCTACTATTTTGTGCGGCACGGGCACTCCGGTGGCTTTTTCGAAGGCGTTGATGAGTTCCAGCACCGACACGCCGCGTCCGGTGCCCAGGTTGAAATGTTCCAGCGGGGCTTTTGATTTGTTGTTCAACATGCGCTCTATGGCTATCACATGGGCTTTTGCCAAGTCCACGACATTGATGAAGTCGCGGATACACGAGCCGTCGGGGGTGCTGTAATCATTGCCGAATACGGACAATTCCTTGCGGATGCCTATCGCCGTTTGCGTGAGAAAAGGGATGAGATTTTGCGGCACGCCGTTGGGCAACTCGCCGATTTCAGCCGTTGGGTGTGCCCCAATCGGGTTGAAATAGCGCAGGATGATACTTTTGAACGGCACTCCTGCGTGGATGGTGTCGCGGATAATTTCCTCGTCGATTTGCTTCGTGTTGCCGTAGGGCGAAGCCGCCGGCAGGATGGGAGCTGTTTCCGTCACAGGCAAATCTTTGGGGTTGGGCTGTCCGTAAACCGTACAGGATGAGGAGAATACGATGCCGTCCACTTTGTGCGCGGGCATCAGTTCCAGCAAATTGACGAGCGACACAATGTTGTTGCGGTAGTAGAGCAGTGGCTTTTCCACCGATTCGCCCACTGCCTTGCTGGCTGCAAAGTGGATGATGCCTTTGATGCCGACGTGTTTTTGGAACACGCCATCCATTGCTGCTTTGTCGGTGCAATCCACCTTTTCAAATACAGGGCGGGTGTCGCTGATGCGCGTGATGCCATCAATGACTTCTTCGTTGGAATTAGACAGGTTGTCAACGATAACTACCTCGTAGCCTGCGTTTTGTAGTTCAACTGTGGTGTGTGACCCGATGTATCCTGCACCGCCTGTCACTAAAATTTTTTCTTTCATATATAATATATATTCTTAATTTTTAATTCATTTGCAAATACGTCACAAGCGGATAATGGTCTGAATTGGGCAATTTGCCAACAGTTGTATTATAGGATTTCATATTGCTGCTGTGAAAAATATAATCTATGCGAAAATAAAAGTGATGCGCATTAAAAGTTATCCCCATGCCGGAGCCGCTTTCATTGAAAGAATCGACCAAATCGCCTTTTATTTTGTGGCGGGCGTAGGAAATGGGCGTGTCGTTAAAGTCGCCACATACAATGACATACGTGTCCTTTGAATTTTTGATAACCTCCGCAATCACATCAGCCTGTTTCGCCCGCCATTTGAATGCCGGTGTCATGCGGTTGAAAAGGGTGTTTTCAAAAAAGCGTTTCACTTTGTGCGCGTTGGGGTCTTTGGTCATATCGCTAAATTTCACGCGCTCATCATCCGATATTTTGTTGGATTCCAAATGGCTGTTGATGAGCATCACGCTCCGCCAATTCACATTCAATTCCACCATAAAAGCCCCGTTGGTGAGTTCCGTTTCGACCGGAATTTTCTGCGCCTCCACAATTGGAAACTTGGAAAAAACGGCAATCTTGCTTTCCGTATCTATGTGGTGGTAAGAGAAGTGCTCAAGGGCGTGCATCACATCGTCTGTGGTCAGATAATTTTTGTCATAGGCCAACATAAACTCCTGAAAACAAACAATATCGGGGTTTTGCTCCACCACATATTGCAAAATTTTGTTGGGTTTCTTCTCTGTGTGTTGTTTATGCCATTCAAACTCCATTACATTGTATGTCAGCACTTTAATGCAATTTTGTGGAACCACTTTCGTCTGCCGATGAATCGGGAAATAGGTGTAAATGGCAAGACTGCAAATCAGTAACCCCACCACAGACATCGCAACCTGTTTCCATTTTTGAAAAAACAGCCAAAGCACGAGCAGAATGATGTTCCATATCAAAAGGAACGGAAAAAACAGCCCCAAATAAGCCGACAACACCGTTGAAAGCGGCGAAATCCGGTCAGAAAAAGACGCAGCAATCAAGAGTAGCAGCGACACAATAGCCACCGTCGTCATGATACTTCGCAAAAAAACCAACACTTTTTTCATCCTCTTTTTCATTTTTTTCGCCGCCAATACAATATGAGCAAAATGCCAAATAGCATGCCTCCCAGATGGGCAAAATGCGCTACACTATCGTTCATGCCTATGCCGGAGAAAAATTCGAGCACGCCATAGCCTATCACCAGCCACTTTGCCTTGATGGGTATCGGAATAAACATCAGATACATCGGCGCATTGGGAAAAGTCATCCCGAACGCCAAAAGCAGCCCGTAAACAGCCCCGGATGCACCAATCGTCACCGGATACATATCGTAATACATCGGAAAATCAGCCACTTGGAGGTGAGCAACCACCTCCTGCGTCAATCCGGCACCAACACCACACGCCAAATAAAATATCAAAAATCGCTGCGGTCCCCACGTATTTTCCATCATGCTGCCAAACATCCACAGCGCAAACATATTGAAAAAGATGTGCGCAAACTGCTCATGCGTAAACATATACGTCAAAAGTTGATAGATGTGGAAGTCGTGCGCCTGCACATAATGCAAGCCCAGAATTGGCGACAACTCAAAGCCCAGACCACCAAACAGATAGCAGGCAAACCAAATGATGCCATTGATGAGCAAAAGATTTTTGGTCACCTGAGGGATATTGTTCAAAAAACCGCCATTATTAAAGTCCATCTATATAATATGTAAATATCGGGCGCAAAGGTACGAAAAATATTTATCTATCTGAATAAATTTGCCTATCTTTGCACCCAATAAATAAATAGTTGCAATGAAGAGGTTACCGATAGGAACGCAATCGTTCAAGAAATTAAGGCAGCAAGATTGCCTTTATGTTGATAAGACTGAAGATATTTTCAATCTTATCACAAGTGGAAGCGTTTATTTTCTTTCCCGCCCCCGACGGTTTGGCAAATCGCTGTTGATTAGTACGATGGATGCGCTCTTTCGATGTGAAAAATCGCTGTTTGAGGGGCTGTACATCTATGACAAGTGGGATTGGACGCAGAAAATTCCTGTGATAAGGCTGGATTTTGCCAAACAGAGTTTCGATAATTCGGAGATGTTGCGCTCCTCGTTGTTTTCTTTTATGCGCGATATGGCCGAAGAACATGGTGTGGTGCTTGAAAGTCCGGAACTTCCCGACCGATTTGCCGAATTAATCACCAAAGTGCATAAACACACCGGACAGCAAGTAGTGGTTTTGATTGATGAATACGACAAACCCATCATCGACCATCTGACGGATTTGCCCATTGCCGATGCCAACCGCAAAGTGTTGAAGGGTTTCTTTGGCGTATTGAAAGCTACCGATGAGCATTTGCGTTTTGTCTTCCTGACAGGGGTTTCCAAATTTTCAAAAGTATCCATCTTTTCGGAGTTGAACAACTTAACGGACATCTCGATGAATCCAAATTTTGCAACAATATGCGGCTATACGCAGTCCGAATTGGAAACTAATTTTGTTGAGTATATCGCAGAATTTGCGGCTCAGAATCAGATGGATACGCCTACTTTGCTGGAACATATCCGTAGATGGTATGATGGTTATTCGTGGGATGGCAAAACCTCGGTATATAATCCATATTCCACCTTGTTGATGTTCTTCAATAACGCAATTTCCAACTATTGGTTTGAAAGCGGGTCGCCCACATTTCTCATCAACATGGTAAGGGAACGCAACGACATAAAGCCCCTGTTGGGAGAAATGGCTGTTGACGAAACAAGTTTTGTTGGATTTGACATCAATCAAATTGGGCTTACTCAAATTTTGTTTCAAACCGGCTATTTAACGGTAAAAACGAAACAATTTATCCCCATGAAGCCGCCAAAATATACATTGGCTATTCCCAATGAGGAAGTGAATGATTCGTTTCTCGCGTTTTTGGTGAGTTCCTACACCGGCTATTCTGCTGACGAAATGCCTATCATCAGAGAACAAATGCAGGAGCAAATTAGCAATTGCGATGCAGAGGGTTTTTCGCAAAGTCTGCGGATATTACTTGCAAACATTCCATACAAATTGCACATCAAACACGAAAGTTATTACCACTCCCTCCTTTTGGCTTGGATGCGTATGCTGGGCTTCGATATTCAAGGCGAGATAATGACCAATATCGGGCGCATTGATGCCGTATGGCACCAACCCGGACTCACCGTAGTGGCAGAAGTCAAATATTCCGCCAAAAAGAAAGCCGCATCAATGCTGAACGAGGCAATGAAGCAAATCAACGACCGAAAATATTACGAAAAATATCTGGGTGCCAACCGGGTTTTATTGCTGGCAGTGGCGTTTTCAGAAAAAGAGGTGAGTTGCAAGATGAAAAGTGTCTAAAATTACAACTGTTTTTTCAATTCAAAATCCACATAAATTGGCAGGTGGTCGCTATAGCCGCCTTCATATTTGCGCCCGTGAAAAGTCTTTTTGGGGCGAATGCCACCTTGCGTTTTGTCCTCCACAAACAAAAAATCTGCCTGAAAGATGGTTGCGCTTTGCGGTTTGACGTGAAACGGGCAGTCTTGACACATCAATTTATCCGACACCAGCATCTGGTCTAAAAAATTCCACTGCTTGCCATATTTGTAACTGCCGATTTTGCCGGTGCGCTCCAACGGCAGCCAGAGGTTGTGCAGATGCAATGCCGCACCGGCTTTGCCGGTGCGCAGGCGCGTGAGCGACTGCATGGACTTGTCGGAAGGCTCATCGTTGAAATCACCCATCACGAGAATATGCGCGTTCGTGCGAACGGCTGTCAGACTATCCGTAGTGGCACTCAAAAGGGATGCTACTCGCAACCGAAGCGGTTCCGACTGCGTTTGCCCGCCGCGCCGCGAAGGGAAATGGCACACAAACACGTCCAACGTGTCGCCCGTAGCCACGATTCCGGTAACGTGCAAAATGTCGCGCGTCTTGGAGCGCGGACGGTCGGGGAAAGTTACCCGTATGCCTCTGTGATACAAGTACTTAAATTGGTCGCGCTGATAGAGCAACGCGTTGTCAATACCGCGAATGTCCGGCGATTCGGTCATCACATATTGGTACTTCATCTGCTTGAGCAGCGAATGTTTTGTCAAATCCTGCATCGTGCGGTCGTTTTCCACCTCGCACATCCCGACGAGGGCAGGTGTGTTCCATTCGCCAACCGAAGTGATGACTTTCGCAAGGTTGTTTAACTTGTTGTAGTACTTCGAGTTATCCCAATGCCGCGAAGCATCGGGCAAAAACTCATTGTCGCTTTTGTGCTCCTCATCCAATGTGTCGAACAAATTTTCTACATTGTAGAACATGGCGCGGAATGTTTGCTGTGCGGCAGCGGTGGCTGCCGACAGGAACAGGAAGAATGCTAATAATAGTTGCTTCATATAATTTGTCATTGCGGGCTTGACCTTACCCCTCCAGCATCCGCTTAATCACCACTTGCGCCGAGATTTCGCGGTTGGCTGCTTCTTGAATTACGATGGATTGGGGGCTTTCTATCACGTCGTCGGTCACTATCATGTTGCGGCGCACGGGGAGGCAGTGCATGAATTTGGCGTTGTTTGTCAAGTTCATTTTGGCTGTGTCCACCGTCCATGACGTATCTTTGCTGAGGATTTTTCCGTAATTGGGGTCGGCGAAGGCTGACCAGTTTTTGGCGTAGATGAAATCGGCTCCGGCGAAGGCTTTCGCCTGGTCGTATTCCACTTTGGCGTCGCGCACGAACTGCGGGGCTAATTCGTAGCCTTTGGGGTGCGTGATGACGAAATCCACATCAGCCTCGTTCATAAAGTCGGCAAACGAATTGGGCACGGCTTGCGGCAATGCTTTGGGGTGCGGTGCCCATGTCAAAACGACTTTTGGGCGTGCTACGGTCTTGTGCTCCTCAATCGTAATCAGGTCGGCGAATGCCTGTAAGGGGTGTGTGGTGGCACCTTCCATGCTGAAAACGGGTTTGCCGGAGTGTTGGATGAACTGTTGGATGATTTTTTCGCTGTAATCATCCGCCTTGTTTTCAAAGGTGGCAAAGGCGCGCACGCCAATGATGTCGCAATAGCAACCCATCACGGGAATGGCTTCCAAGAGGTGTTCCGATTTGTCGCCGTCCATCACCACGCCGCGTTCGGTTTCCAATTTCCACGCGCCCTGATTGACATCGAGCACCATTGTGTTCATACCGAGGTTCATACCCGCTTTTTGAGTGCTCAGTCGGGTGCGCAGGCTGGAATTGAAAAACACCATCAGCAGTGTCTTGTTTTCACCGAGTGCTTTGTGGGCAAAGCGGTTCTGCTTCACTTCGAGAGCCTCTTTCACGGCGGCTTTCAGGTCGCCTAAATCTTTTACATTAGTATATGTCTTCATATTCATTTTATCAGCGACAAAGGTATAATTTTTTTTGCAAAAAAAACCATAATTCATAATTATTTCTTACCTTTGCGCCCGAATTATTGAAATTGTTGATTTTTTGATACACACATTTATGGATATTTCACACATTGAACATCTCGGAATCGCCGTTAAGAGCATCGCCGAAAGTCTTCCCTATTACGAACAAGTATTGGGGCTGAAGTGCTACAACATTGAGGAAGTGGCAGACCAGAAAGTAAAAACAGCATTCTTTAAGGTCGGACAGACCAAGATAGAGCTGCTGGAACCCACCTCCGAAGAGTCCACCATCGCCAAATTTATCGAAAATCGCGGCGAGGGCATCCACCACATCGCTTTTGCCGTCCCCGACGTAGCCAAAGCCTTAGCCGAAGTAGAGCCAAAAGGTGTGCGGCTCATCGACAAAGCCCCCCGAAGCGGTGCCGAAGGCTTGAAAATAGCCTTCCTCCACCCCAAATCAACCGGCGGCGTCTTAACGGAATTATGTCAATAGAATAATATAAATTATGAGTACACAGGCAAATAAGGTAGAAGAACTTATCGAGTTGCGGACACAAGCCCGCCTCGGTGGTGGCGAAAAAGCCATCGAAAAACAGCACGCGCAGGGCAAATACACTGCCCGTGAGCGCATTGCGATGCTGCTCGACGAAGGCAGTTTTGAGGAATTGGATATGTTTGTGCAGCACCGCAGCCACAATTTCGGCATGGAAAAGAAACAGTTCCTCGGCGATGGCGTGGTTACGGGTTATGGCACCATCAACGGTCGTTTGACTTACGTTTTTGCGCAGGATTTCACCGTCATTGGCGGGTCGCTGTCCGAAACGATGGCACGTAAAATCTGCAAAGTCATGGATTTGGCGATGCAGATGGGCGCACCGGTCATCGGCTTGAACGACTCCGGCGGTGCCCGCATCCAGGAAGGCGTGAACGCGCTGGCGGGCTATGCGGAGATTTTCCAGCGCAACATCCTCGCTTCGGGCGTGGTGCCGCAGATTTCGACGATTTTGGGACCTTGTGCCGGTGGTGCGGTTTATTCACCCGCGCTCACCGACTTCACCATCATGGTGCAGGGTGCAAGTTATATGTTCCTTACGGGTCCGAAAGTGGTGGAAACCGTCACCCACGAGGTGGTAACACAGGAGCAGTTGGGCGGTGCCGAAGTGCACGCCAGAAAATCGGGCGTGGCGCATTTCTCCGTTGAGAAAGAAGAAGATGCCATCAGTTTGGTTCAATGCCTGTTGAGTTTCTTGCCACAAAACAATCTGGAAGAAACGCCTGTGAAGCCTACTCAAGACCCTGTCGGTCGTTTGGCAGATTCGTTGAACGAGATTATTCCCGAAAGCCCCAACACGCCGTATGATATGTATGAAGTGATTGGCGCAATTATTGACGACGGCGAATTTTTGGAAATCCATGCGGACTATGCAAAAAACATCATCGTGGGTTTTGCACGCTTCAATGGGCACTCGGTGGGCATCGTTGCCAACCAGCCGAAAGCCCTCGCCGGTGTGCTGGACATCAACGCTTCCCGCAAAGCCGCGCGGTTTGTGCGCTTCTGCGATGCGTTCAACATCCCCATCGTGACGCTGGTGGACGTGCCGGGATTCCTTCCTGGAACGGGTCAGGAATACGGTGGCGTGATTGTTCACGGTGCCAAATTGCTCTACGCCTACGGCGAAGCGACGGTGCCCAAAGTAACAGTAACGCTGCGCAAATCCTACGGTGGCGCACATATCGTGATGAGTTGCAAGCAGTTGCGTGGCGATATGAACTACGCATGGCCTACCGCCGAAATCGCCGTAATGGGCGGTGCAGGTGCTGTGGAAGTGCTGTATGCGAAGGAAGCCAAAGAATCGGACGACCCTGCAAAGGTGTTGACAGAAAGAGAAGCCGAATACAACCTTGTATTCGCAAACCCTTACAATGCAGCGAAATACGGCTATATCGACGATGTGATTGAGCCGCGCAACACCCGCTTCCGCGTCATTCGCGCGTTGCAACAGTTGGCGACCAAGAAGCAGGTGAATCCGGCGAAAAAGCACGATAATATTCCTTTATAATTAAAAATTAAAAATTACTGATTATGGGATTATTTGGGAAAAAAAAGGATAGTGCGGAGGTGTTTGTTGCTATTGGGATGGCATTGTATGAGGTTCAGGGTGCTGCTTCGGGGGCTACCGTTGCGGGGAAACCGACTGAAATTTCTGCTGCTATTGCGATGGCGTTGCATGAGGCTTGCGAATGGCATGATGCGGAAAGCAATGTGTTGACTTTCCACAGTGCAGCGAACCCCTATTCGCCATGGAGCTCTAAAATTTACACATTGAGAGAGTTACCTTTAAGGAAGTAAAAAAAATAATTTTAAATACATTTTTACAATGAAGAGTTTTAAATATACGATAAACGGAAACGTTTACAGAGTGGTGGTTAATAACGCCGAGTCAGGCACGGCTGACGTGGAAGTCAACGGCACATCGTACAAAGTGCAACTTGAAACGCCGGTAACGGCGGCTCCGGCACCGGTACAAAAAGCAGCACCTCCGGTGGTGCAACGCCCGGTTCAGGAGCCTGTGACACCGATTTCTAAGCCGGCATCCACGATTTCGGCGGGCGACACGGCATTGAAGTCGCCACTGCCCGGCATCATCCTCGACGTCCATGTCCAGGTAGGCGATGCGGTCAAAAAAGGTCAAAAATTATTGATTTTGGAAGCCATGAAAATGGAAAACGCCATCAATGCCGACCGCGACGGAGAGGTTAAGGGCGTCTGTGTTAGCAAAGGCGAAACGGTGCTGGAAGGCGCAGACCTCGTTATAATCGGGTAAGACGATGGCAGGTTTAAATCCATTTGAAAAATTAAAAAATAAACAGTAACAAATAAAATTATGGTACTTTTAGAAATTAATTGGGGAAATACCTTTATTATTGTCGGACTCGGTTTTGGCATTGTGTTTATGATACTTTCATTTTTGGTGTTTGTGCTGAATATCTGGCAGAAAATTACAAATATTAAAAAATAAATCAATGAAATCAATAAAAAAACTTGCAATTTCCGTTGTTGTGCTGTTTTCTATGGCAGCCGGTAGCGTTTTTGCACAAGAGAACACATTACAAAATGTTGTAACACAGGATGTTACACAGAGTGTTGCGCCGGTCGAACCAACCACCATTGTTGCAAATGCGCCTCGCGACTATTCGCAGGACATTTCCGTTGGTCAGAGTTTGCTGGACTTTATCGGCACAATGGGCATATTAAATATGACGTGGCAAGTGCTCGTGATGTTGATTATTGCCTGCATTTTAATCTATCTGGCTATTGTAAAGGGCTTTGAGCCGCTGCTGCTACTGCCAATTGCTTTTGGTATGCTGCTGACCAATTTGCCGGGTGCCAATATGTTTCACTCCGAACTTTTTGCAGGCGGGCACGTTCATTGGGGCGAATTTACAAACGGTGCAGGGTTGCTCGACTATCTCTATCTCGGTGTAAAACTCGGGATATACCCCTGTCTGATTTTTGTGGGTATCGGTGCAATGACCGATTTTGGACCACTGATTGCCAACCCTAAATCGCTTCTGCTGGGTGCGGCAGCGCAAGTTGGCATTTTTATTACCTTTATTGGTGCCATTCTGCTTGGGTTTTTGCCCAACGAGGCGGGAAGCATCGGTATTATCGGTGGTGCAGACGGTCCCACTGCCATATTTTTGACGTCCAAACTGGCACCCCATCTTTTGGGACCAATTGCGGTGGCTGCCTATTCGTATATGGCGTTAGTGCCTGTCATTCAGCCACCTATCATGCGGGCATTGACAACGCCGAACGAACGTTGCATCAAAATGAAGCAATTGCGCATAGTGTCAAAAAAGGAAAAAATCCTGTTTCCGATTGTCATTACTGCCATCGTGTCGTTGATTTTGCCCGATGCAACCAGTTTAATCGGGTGTCTGATGTTTGGTAATTTGCTCAAAGAGTGTGGCGTAGCAGAGCGTTTAAGCAAAACGGTGCAAAACGAACTGCTGAATATCGTTACCATCTTTTTGGGGACAACCGTTGGTGCGACGGCTACTGCGGCAACTTTTTTGAGTCCGCAGACCATCTATATTATTGTTCTGGGAGTGATTGCTTTTAGTTGTGGAACGGCGGGCGGTGTGCTTTTGGCTAAATTTATGAATCTTTTCAGCAAAGACAAAATCAACCCGCTGATTGGCTCGGCAGGCGTGTCGGCAGTGCCAATGGCGGCGCGCGTGTCGCAAACCGTAGGGCAGCAGTATGATAGCTCTAACTACTTGCTGATGCACGCGATGGGACCTAATGTAGCCGGCGTGATTGGTTCGGCAGTGGCTGCGGGGCTGTTGCTTAGTTTCTTGGGGTAAATCAAAATTATGATTACCTTTGCATCGAATTATTGCATAATTAATGAAACAAGCAATCATATCTATATGCCTGTTATCATTGTGCGCTTGCGGAAACCGTTCCGGCAAGGATGATACGGGTAACCAATCGTTTTCCGTCGAAGGGAATCAAATTACCGTGGCGGACAATTCACCCGTGTTGCAAAACATCAGAATACAGCCTGTGGAAACCGGCGATTATCAGCCTACTTTCACCACTTCCGGCGTGGCGCAAGCCATCACTTCCCACTATGCCGAAATTGCTTCGCCTTTTGCGGGGCGCATCGTCAAATCGTTTGTGAAACTCGGACAAAAAGTGGCTCCGGGCAGTCCCATTTTTGCAATCAGTTCGCCCTCGTTTTTTGAAACCGGCAAGGCTTATTTTCAGGCGAAGCAGGAAATGGAACTCACCCTGAAAAACCTGAACCGCGAACGCGATTTGCTGGCGCATAAAGTCGGTGTAGCCAAGGATTTTGAAGAAGCCGAAGTCAATTACGAACGCCAAAAGAAAGAATACGAAAACGCTCTGGCTGCTATGAAAGTCTATCAAATCGACCCGGAGAAAGCAATACTCGGACAACCCTTGATTGTGCGCTCTCCGATAGCCGGTGAAGTGGTGAAATCCAACATTGTTATCGGTCAGTACATAAAGGAAGATGCTGAGGCATTGGCGGTTGTTGCCGATTTGGATAAAATCTGGCTCAAGGCAAATGTCAAAGAAAAAGACATTCCGTTGATGCGCAACATTGCGGATATAAAAATCAATTTGTCGGCATTGCCCGACACGCCGGTTGTCGGAAAAATTTATTATATCGGCGAACTGCTCGACGAAGAAACCCGCTCGCTGGAAATCATCATCGAATGTGAGAATTGCGAACATTTGATAAAACCGTTTATGTACGGCACTGTGCAGTTTATCAATACGCCGTCGCAGGCGGTAATTATTCCCAATTCTGCTGTTTTGCAGGAGGAAGAAGGTCGTTACGTGATTGTGAGCGAAGGCGGCAATAAATTCCGGAAAACAAGTGTAACAGTGGCTTCTTCCGATGAAAAACAGACCGTTATCCTTTCCGGCATAAACAGCGGAGAACAAATTGTTGCGGAAGGTGCATTTTACTTTATTGAAGCCCGTTAAGCCATGTTGAAGAAAATTATTTTTACATCGATACATCGGCGGGGACTGATGCTCGTGCTGTTTATTTTTCTGGCGCTGGTAGGCTATTTTTCCTGGTCGAAACTGGCGATTGACGCTTATCCCGATATTGCAGACACCTCGGTGCAAATCGTTACGCAAATTCCGGGCTTGGCGGCGGAAGAGATTGAACAGCAGATAAGTATTCCCATCGAACGGGCGATGAACGGCATACCGGGCTTAGACGTGATGCGGAGTAAAAACACGTTCGGACTTTCCACGGTCATTCTGGTTTTTGACGATGGCGTGGAAGATTATTGGGCGCGTCAGCGTGTTCAGGAGCGATTGACGGATGTGGAGTTGCCTTACGGTGCCGTGCCCGGTCTCAATCCTCTGACTTCGCCCACCGGCGAGATTTTTCGATACGTCATCGAAAGCGACCGCTTGGATTTACGGGAAATAACCGATTTGCATAAATGGGTGATTATTCCGCGTTTGAAACAGATTACCGGAATTGCGGACGTGAGCAATTATGGCGGGATTACCACGCAATATCAGATAGAAGTTGACCCGAATAAAATGGAAGAATACGACATTTCGTTGGGCGATATTTCCGAAAAAATAGAGAAAAATAATATCAGTGCCGGAGGAAGTCTGCTGAGTCAGGGCGATTTAAGTTACGTGATACGGGGCATCGGCTTGGTAAAAAATCTTGACGACTTGGGGCGCATTGTCATCAAAACGGTCAATGGCGTTCCGGTATATCTGAATGACATCGGGAAATTGAAATACGGCAACCTCGAACGAAAGGGCGTTTTGGGTTTCACCGACGACAAACGGAACTATTCCGATGGCGTAGAAGGAATTATACAGATGCTTCGCGGCGAAAATCCTTCGCAGGTGTTGGCGGAAGTGCACAAAGCGGTGGACGAACTCAACAACGAAATTCTGCCGCCCGGCACGCATATCCACCCGTTTATGGACCGTACACAATTGGTAAACACCACCTTGCATACAGTTTCCCATACCTTGCTGGAGGGAATGATTTTGGTTATTCTGGTGCTGATTCTGTTCCTCCGCAGTTGGCGAGGCGCGTTGCTCGTTGCGTTGACCATTCCTTTCTCCCTGCTTATCGCTTTTATCCTGATGCACTTTACCGATATTCCCGCCAACCTGCTTTCGCTGGGAGCGATTGACTTCGGGATACTCGTCGATGGCGCCATTGTGATGATGGAAACCATTCTGAAAAAGCGGGAAAGCCATCCGGAGGAAATGCTGACGGAAGATTCCATACGCGACCGCGCCACGGAAGTCGCCCGTCCGATATTGTTTTCAACGCTTATTATCATCACGGCTTATTTACCCTTGTTCGCTTTTGAACACATTGAAAAAAAACTTTTTACGCCGATGGCTTATACCGTTGGATACGCTTTGCTTGGTGCTTTGGCGGTCGCCCTGTTCCTGATTCCGGGATTGGCGTTTTTTGCTTATATGAAGCCCGAAAAAATAAAGAAAAATCCCTGGTTGGAAAAATGGACGGAAAAATACCACCGGCAGACGGTTCTATTGTTGGAAAAACCCAAAAAAGTAATCGGCGCGTTGCTGGTTATTCTTGTCGCGGCAGGCGTTTTGAGCTATACGGTCGGGAAAGATTTCCTTCCGCCTTTGGACGAAGGGGCGATATGGATTCAGGTACAACTTCCGGCGGGCATCTCCATCGAGAAATCGAAGACAATGGGCGAAGAATTGCGGAAAACCCTGAAAGAATTTGACGAAGTTTCCTACGTGATGACGCAGGTCGGACGTGACGATGAAGGCGCGGAAGCATTTTCGCTTTCCCACATAGAATGCGGCGTCGGTCTGAAACCCTACAACACATGGAAAAGTGGAAAGACGAAAGCCCAACTGATTGAAGCCATGAATGAAAAAATTGCTACCATGCCGGGTTATTCGGCAGGATTTTCTCAACCGATTATCGACATGGTGATGGATATGGTGGCCGGTGCGCACAGCGATTTGGCATTGAAAATATATGGAGAAAACATTGCCGAAACGCGGCATATTGCCGATAAAATAGTCAGTGCGCTGACAAAAATACCGGGTGCTGCCGATGTCGCCATTGAGCAGGAACCGCCTTTTCCGCAGTTGCAGATTGTGGCCGACCGCGAACGCATCGCCCAATACGGACTGAATGTTTCGGATGTAACCGAATTGATTGAGTTGGCAATCGGCGGCGCGCCCATTTCCCAAATATATATCGGAAGTAAAAGCTACGATGTGATTTGCCGTTTCGGCGAAGAACACCGCAATTCGCCGGAGAAAATCGGCAGTTTGCTGCTTACCACGGCATCGGGCGCGAAGATTCCCTTGTCGCAAGTGGCGGACATCAAGATGACTACCGGCGCGAGCATGATTACCCACGAAATGAACAAGCGGCACCTGACCATTCGCATCAATCTGCGTGGCATCGATTTGACCGGTTTCCTGAACAAAGCCAACGATGCTATCCGAAAAGACGTTGATTTCAACCGGAACGAATTTACGCTCAAATGGGCGGGGCAGTTTGAAAATCAAAATCGCGCCTACGACCGTTTGGGAGCCGTTATTCCTCTGGCTTTGGGCGTGATGCTGCTGTTGCTCTTCGGAGCCACCGGCAAATTCCGTCAGGCGGCTTTGATGATGTGTGTCGTACCCTTGGCGGTTTTCGGCGGCATGTTGGCGCTCAACGTGCGGGGCATGACACTCAATGTGTCGTCCGCCGTAGGATTTATTGCGCTGATTGGCGTTGCGATACAAAACGGCGTGATTATGATTTCGCACATCAACCACCTGCGCGAAAGCGGAAACGGATTGAAAGAAGCGGTAATAGACGGCACTCGCCACCGGTTTCGCCCGGTGTTGATGACGGCATCGGTAGCGGTGCTCGGACTTTTGCCGGCATCCGTCAGCACCGGCATCGGCTCGGATGTGCAACGTCCGCTGGCAACGGTTATCGTGTATGGCTTGCTGTTTGCTACGGTTATCACGCTGTATGTTTTGCCGGCATTGTATTATTTAATAGAAAAACGGTATGAGAAGAGATAAAATAATAATCGTATATTGTTTGTTGATTAGTTCTGCTCTGCATTCGCAGAATGTAGAAACTATTGATTATAAAACCTACATCGAACAGGTGGGCAAACAGAACCTCGGTTATGCCGCCGAGAAACTCAATGTGAACATTTCTGAGGCAAACATCAAGGCGGCAAAGGTATTCAACGACCCGCAGCTGAGTGTGGAATACGGCGACAACAGCGAAGCCGCCATGCAAATGGGACGTTATGCGGCTGTGGAACTGAGTAAAACGTTTTCCGTTGGGAAACGCGGCGCCAACATCGACCTTGCCAAAAGTGAAAAGGCATTGAACGAGGCTTTGCTGGAAGATTATTTCCACCGTTTGCGGGCAGAGGCTACGCTGGCTTACCTCGAATCGTTGAAACAATCGGAGTTGTATCGCGTAAAAGAAAATTCGTACAGCAACATTCGCCGTTTGGCAGAAGCCGACAGCATGCGTTTCAAATCAGGCAAAATCACGGAAGTGGACGCCGTGCAAAGCAAACTCGAAGCGGATATCGCGTACAACGACTTGCTTCAGGCGCATACCGAATTATGCAATGCCCATTCTTCCCTTGGATTATGGACGGGCGTTTTCAACAAAGACGTCATTTACCATCCGACCGGAAGTCTGCAAACCAAAGAACGCACTTTCGATACCGGGCAACTTTTGCAAACGGCTGTGGCAAACCGGGCGGATTTGGCTGCCGCGTTGAAAAATGTGGATGTCGCTTCCAAGGAATTGAAAGTGACCCAACGCGAACGCAACCCGGATTTTGATATTGCTTTGGGTTATAATTACAACACGGAGGTGCGTAACGAAATCGCCCCCGCCCCAAGGTTCAGCGGCGTAACAGTAGGCGTAACCGTTCCCTTGAAGTTTTCCAATGCCAACAAAGGCGCACTCAGAGCCGCCGAATTTCGCAAACAACAAGCGGAGATGAACTACCAACAGGCTGAACTGGAAGTGCAGACTTCGGTGATGCAAAGCCTGCGGCAATATTTGTCACTGCTCGAACAGGTGAAACGCTACGAAACCGGCATGTTGGACAATGCCTTATCCATTCTCAACGGAAAAATATACAGTTACGAACGCGGCGAAACGTCACGCATGGAAGTCCTGATAGCCCGACAAACCCACGACGAACTCCGCACGGCTTATATCGAAACGGTTTTCAACAGTTTTGCCGCATTGATTGAGTTGGAACGAAATGTTGGGATTTGGGATGTTGCGGTGGAATAGAACACGGTCTGCCCTACACAAGCCATTTGTTAAAAATTTTCACAATTTCCGAAAAATTTAACAGAGATATTTGGAAATTATAAAAATTTATATGTACTTTTGCGGCCAAATTTGTGAGCGATTATAGGCAAGATAATCGGTGTGAAGATGCCGAAGAGAAAGAAAAAAAATGGGGAAATTTAAAAATAAACATTATAAATAAAAAGCAGTATGGATTTTGAAGTTTTAGTGCCCGCCATAGCATTTATGACGTGGAAACATTTGGTGATGCTCGCCGTAGGGCTGACATTGATTTGGCTGGCAATCAAGAAGGGCTATGAACCCACTTTGCTTTTGCCAATCGGGTTTGGTGCCATTTTGGTAAACATTCCATTTACGGCGGCTCTCACGCAGATAGACCCTGCCGGAAACGAGGTTGTGGGCGCGCTTGATGTGTTGCGAGCTGCCGGTATTCACACGGAACTGTTTCCGTTGCTGATTTTTGTTGCCATCGGGGCGATGATTGATTTCTCGCCGATGTTTCAGAAACCGACCTTGCTGCTGTTTGGTGCGGCGGCGCAGTTGGGTATTTTTATCACCATGTTGCTGGCTGTGGCTGTGGGATTTAGTTTGCCCGAAGCGGCGAGTATCGGGATTATTGGTGCTGCCGACGGACCTACGTCTATCATCGTGTCGCAGCAGTTGGCACCGCAGTTGCTCGGACCCATCACGGTGGCGGCGTATTCCTATATGTCGCTTGTGCCGCTGATTCAGCCACCGGTAATTCGGGCTTTGACCACTAAAAAAGAACGTATGATTCGTATGAAAACCGATGCTAACAAAAAAGTGTCGCGCACGACGTTGATTCTTTTCCCTATTATTATTACGATTTTGGCGGGAATAATTGCCCCTTCATCTTTGGCGTTGATAGGCTTTTTGATGTTCGGCAACCTGATTCGCGAATGCGGCGTGCTCAATTCGCTGTCGCAAACGGCACAAAAAGAGTTGGCTAATCTCGTAACGATTTTGCTCGGTATCACCATAGCAAGCACGATGACCGCCAACGAATTTGTGAACGTGGAAACACTGATGATTCTTGGCTTGGGCGTCTTTGCATTCGTCTTTGACACAGCGGGCGGCGTGCTGTTTGCCAAATTTTTGAACCTGTTTTACAAGGACGGCAACAAAATCAACCCGATGGTTGGGGCGTGCGGCATCTCGGCATTCCCGATGTCGGCGCGCGTGATTCACGGGATGGGCTTGAAGGAAGACCCCAACAATTACCTGTTGATGCCTGCCATCAGTTCCAATGTGGGCGGACAAATCGGCTCGGTCATCGTCGGCGGATTGATATTGATGTTAGTTCCATTATTTGCATAACTCTAAAAAATAGAATAAAATGAATATATTAGAAAACATACAGAGTGCAGATTTTCAAAAAGGATTAGAGATAACGGGGCTTGGACTTGCAGGCGTGTTCATCTTTATGGCGGTCTTTTTGGCAATCATCGTGGGTGTAGATAAATTCTTCCCCTACAAGCCGGAAGCAGAATAATCCGGTTACTCTTTGAGGACATGGAACATAAACAACACTATCAGAATAAGATAGTAATAGGCAATGCACAACCCCTGAATTTCCTTTTTTGAATACACGGATTGCTGTGTGACAGGCACCCAACGGCGGCGACATTCGGAGTATGCTTTGTAAACCAGCCAAGCAACCCCACTGCCCACCAATGCCCCCACCACCACATCGGACACAAAGTGGACTCCCAGATAGATGCGCGAATAAGCTGTGATAGAGGCAAATAGTATCATCGTGCCCGTCAGCCAGCGGTTTTTGAACACGAGTGCGACGAAAACGGCAAAGCCAAAAGCATTGGAAGCATGCGACGAAAAGAAGCCGAACAAGCCCCCGCGATCCCCCCGCACAATCTGCACATAGTCCTGAAAATCAGGGTGATGCGTTGGACGAAACCGTTGCGCAAGCGGTTTCGCAAGCCCCGATGCTATCTGGTCGCAAAGCGTGATGGTCAGTGCGATAGCCAACAGCACCAGCACAATTTCTTTCCAATGTTTTTTGTAAGCAAAAACAAACAAAAAACACAGATAAAACGGCACCCAAACCATCTTATCCGACATTGTCCTGAAAAAACCATCCCAAAATTCGGTGTGATGCCCATTCAGAAAGAAAAATAACCCGCGCTCCCATATCAATTCCTGTTCTAACATTGTGTTGTTTTTTTATGAAACTGCCGCAAAGGTACGATTTATTATGCATAATCGCAAATTTTTTAGGTTGCTCGTAACAGCAATTACTAATTGAACTTACCTTGAGGTTGAATTGCTGGCTGAATTACTAATTGAACTTGCCCTCTATTTGTATTTTTACTTTCCAATAACCTCCTTTATCGCCTCCAATACGCTCTATAATGCCTTGCTCTTTAAGAGACTTAATATCACGATAAACAGAAGAGTCACTCACTCCCAATTGTTTGGCGATAACTTCTCTTGAAATGGTATTATTTGTATTGAATAAATCTATTATTTTTTGCTGTCTTGTAGCTAATTTTTCTGCTTCATTTTCTGCTTCATTTTCATTTTCTGCTTCACTTTCTGCTTCATTTTCTGCTTCATTTTCATTTTCTGCTTCACTTTCTGCTTCATTTTCGTTTTCTGCTTCACTTTCTGCTTCATTTTCTGCTTCATTTTCATTTTCTGCTTCACTTTCTGCTTCATTTTCTGCTTCATTTTCGTTTTCTGCTTCACTTTCTGCTTCATTTTCTGCTTCATTTTCGTTTTCTGCTTCATTTTCTGCTTCAGGGTCAGCATTCACCACCGTCACTTTAAAGGTGGTTATATCATCAAGAGAGAATGTTGCTAACCCATTTTTATTTTCTTCCAAAATCTCTTGCACCATATTTATACCTCGACTGAACCGATTGACATAGCCGAGCGTTTTCATTGCTTCTGCAAGTACCGGATTACGATAGTCGCTCTCATTCGGAAAATTATCCGGACGCACTTTGCCATACAGATTGCCGGGATTATCTATCTCTATTCTATCTTGATATTCATAGAATTTTGCCGGAGAATTAGTTTCATAGTTTCGGTGCATAATCATGTTCATCGCAAGCTCCCGGAGGGCTTCATACGGATAATTGATGCGCATTTCTTCACGTAAAACACTCACAAACACAGGACGTTGAGTTTGAATGGTGTATTTGATAAATGCTTCCAACTCTTTCAACATCGACAGCAGATTTCCCGAAAACTGACGCTCGTTCAAAATTTTAGATGCCCGATTTTTGCCGGCAAACTTAACATATTGGACATAAGCCCCAAAAAGAATGTGCGCAGGGTCTTTGCCTATCAATAATAAACCGGCAACGGTAGGACAATTATGTGTCGTATCGAACAGTTTTAAAGATGATAATTGTTGCTTTACATCTCTCCTATCCCCTTTTAACACCTTTTCTGTTACAAAATTGGGCAAATAGTCGTTTTTAAACAAGACCAAATCCAAATCATCAATGGTTGTCTGCAAACAGGGCATCGTATCAAAAGTTTGCTCTTTTATCGTGCTCTTTTCGCGCAGGATTCTTTCTTCTTCCCCATTGGCTTCGCCCCGTCTGGCTCCGATGCGAATGTAGGTCGTTGCTTTATATTTAACGGGCGTGTGTTTACTTGGTAGCACTTCCACAACCGCAATATCTCCCTCCGGGAAAGATAATTTATAGACCATCAGAGCAGGCTGCGGCAAAATATTTCCATCCGAACGCAATCCGGCAAGGTTACGCAATAATTTATCCGTAACCTTTAATCCGCTCAACGTACCATCATCACACGCACCAAGGAAAAGGTAACCGGGCTGCTTCTTATTGGGCAAATCGTTTGCAAAAGCACAAACGGCTCTCGCATACTTATCAGTATCTTTTATTGATGTCGTGCGCTCAACTCGTTCATTTTCAATGTCGCTGAGCAGTATTTTTACTTGGTTGTTTGTAAGCATCGTTCTTATTTTTTAGTTGCAAAAGTACACATTATTTTCAACACAGCGGCTTCTTTTTTATAGAAAAATGCAATAAATCAGCATGTTTGGTAAAACCTGATAAAATTTTACACATTTTTAACAGAAATAAAACCAGAAAACTTTGGTAGTTTCAAAAGTTTTATTGTACCTTTGCACCCGATTTCAGAAAGACTGTCATTGCAGGCTTGACCCGCAATCTCTCGAAAGGAATCGGAATGATTTGAAAACAAACAATATAATAAGGTATAAAACAATGAAGAAAAGTCATTATTTGTCGCTTGCAGCCCTCGTGGGTTTGACACTTTTCGCATCGTGCGGGAAGAAAAAGCAGGTAGAAAGTGCTGATGAGGCACCTGAAACAGTGAAAGTGAGTACGACTATCGCGCAACTGCAAACAGTTGCCGATATTCAGACTTACACCGCCAACGTGCAGGCGGAAGTCATCAACCAAATTACGCCGCTGTCGCCGGGGCGCATCGAAAAAATCTTTGTCGAAGTGGGCGACCGTGTGGCGAAAGACCAACTGCTGGTGCAGATGGAGTCGTCTAATTTGCAGCAGCAAAAGACGCAGTTAGCCAACTTGCAGCGCGATTACAACCGCTACAGCGAACTGTTGGCGGTGGGTGGCATCGCGCAACAAACGGTTGACCAACTGAAAACGCAGATTGACATGCTCGTAACTGCGATTGACAACATCGAAACAAACACCCAGCTGCGTAGCCCCATCTACGGCGTCATCACCGCCCGCAACTACGACAACGGCAATGTGTTTGCTCAAACGCCCATCCTGACCGTTCAGCAGCTTAATCCGCTGAAGGCTGTTATTAATGTGTCCGAATCGGATTTCACCAAAGTGAAACACGGTATGCCGGTATCAATTAAGTTGGATGTGTATGGCGATGAGGAGTTTACGGGACGGGTGAGCGTGATTTATCCGACCATTGATGCCGCTACACACACGTTTGGCGTGGAAGTGGCGATTCACAACAGCAATTCGCGCGTGCGTCCGGGGATGTATTCGCGCATCTCGCTGAACTTCGGCAACAAAGAAAGCATCGTCATCCCCGATGGTGCCGTTCAAAAGCAGGCCGGCGCGAACGACAAATACGTCTATACCGTAGCCGGAGGCAAAGCGCACTATCAAAAAGTGGAATTGGGACAACGCCTCGACACCAATTATGAAATCCTATCCGGCATCACACCCGGTCAGGAAGTAGTAACAGCAGGGCAAACGCGCCTCCTCGAAGGCACACCCGTAGAGATAATTCACAATTAAAACAACCTGTCATTGCGGGCTTGACCCGCAATCCCTTGTATAGCAGGGGATGGCGGGTCAAGCCCGCCATGACAAACAATAACTAAAAGAAATTATGAGTTTATATTCTTCAGCGGTTAAAAAACCGATTATGACGGCACTGGTCTTCGTTGCCATTGCTATAATGGGGCTGTTTTCCTTGCAGACTTTGCCTGTGGATTTGTTCCCCGAGATTGAGACTAACTCTCTGACGGTCATCACAGCTTATGCCGGTGCAAGTTCATCGGATATTGAGACCAATGTGACCCGTCCGATGGAGAACACGCTCAACAGTTGCGAAAATTTGAAGAAAATCACATCGCGGTCGGTGGACAATATGTCGCTCGTGACGTTGGAGTTCAATTACGGCACCAATATCGACATTGCCACCAACGACGTGCGCGATAAGATTGAGATGGTGCGAAATTCGCTTCCTGACGATGTGAGCAACCCTATTATTTTCAAGTTCAGTACCGACATGATGCCTGTGGTCATGTACACGGCTACGGCAACGGAAAGTGTGAACGGGCTGTACAAGATTTTGGACGACAAAGTTGCCAATCCGCTCAACCGCGTGTCGGGTGTGGGGGCGGTGAGTATCGGCGGTGCACCGCAACGGCAAATTCAGGTGGAAGTGTCGCCCGACAAGATGGAGGCGTACAACCTCACGGTGGAAAAAATCGCCAACGTGATAAATACGGAAAACCTGAACGTGCCTGCGGGTAGTTTCGATGTGGGAACCAACACCTATTCGCTCCGTATCGAAGGCGAATTGAAACGTAGCGAAGACTTGTTGAGTTTGGTGTTGGGTAGCCAAAACGGGCAAAATATCTATCTGAAAGACGTTGCAACGATAAAAGATGCTCTTCAAACCCGTATTCAGGAATCCTACACCAACGAAGTGAAAGGGGCTATGATTGTGGTGCAAAAGCAATCTGGGTCAAACTCGGTTGCCATCGCCAATAAAGTGAATGCGTTGATGCCCGAACTGCAAAAGACATTGCCGCCGGACGTTAAGCTGTCCTTGATGATGGACACATCCGATTTTATCAAGAGGAGTATCAGTTCGCTGGCTGAAACGATTATTTTGGCACTCCTGTTTGTGATGTTTGTTGTGATGTTCTTCCTGGGTCGTTGGCGTGCCACAGCGATTGTGGTGCTTGCCATCCCCGTTTCGTTGGTGGCGTCGTTCATCTATTTGATGGCGAAAAGCGGCAGTTTGAACATTATTTCGCTCTCGTCCTTGACCATCGCGATTGGTTTGGTGGTGGACGACACGATTGTGGTGTTGGAAAATATCACCAAGCACATCGAAAGAGGTGCTACGCCCAAGCAGGCAGCCATTCACGGCACCAATGAGGTGGGTGTCGCGGTTATCGCCTCCACGCTGACGATTATCGCAGTGTTCTACCCCTTGACATTGGCTACGGGTATGGCAGGGGTGATGTTTGGCGAATTGGGCTGGATGGTTACCATCATGGTAACGGTGTCGCTGATTGCGGCTATGACACTCACGCCGATGCTTTGTTCGCAGGTGTTGCGACTGACAAATACGCAAGGCAAGACGTTTGACAGACTGTATGCGCCGATTGGTCGCTCGCTCGACCGCTTGGATGCGTGGTATGGTCGCGTGGTGAATGCCTGTGTGCGCAACCGTTGGGCAACGTTCCTTATTGCAGCAACCTCCGTTGTTGTCATTATGGTTCCGGCATGCAACATTGTGGAGTCCGACTTTATGCCCTCTTCTGATAACAGTATGATTGAGTTAGACGTTTATTTGCCAACCGGAACACGAATGGAAGTGGCTCGTGCGGCTGCCATCAAGATAACCGACATCATCAATGAAAAATATCCGGAGGTGGTTACCCGTCAATTTTCGGTGGGGCAAGCGGACGAAAACAACACGTGGGCATCCATGCAAAACAATGCAACAAACCTGATTTCGTTCTTCCTGCGCACGACCGAACCGCAAGAACGCACACGCAGCATCTACGAAATATCGGAGGGCTTGCGCGAGGATTTGTCCAACATGCCCGAATTGTATAAATATATCGTCTCGCCGGGTGGTAATGGCGGTATGGGTATGGGTTCCAGCACGGTGGACGTGGAAATTTATGGTCAAGATTTGGCTTTGACGGATAAGATTGCGCAGGAACTTAAACTCCGCCTGGCAGACGTGAACGGGCTGAAGGACTTGAACATCACACGGCAAGACTATCGCACCGAGTTTCAAATTGATTTCGACCGCGAAAAATTGGCAGAAAACGGGCTAAACTCCGCAACAGTAGCGAGTTATGTGCGCAACCGCATCAACGGCTCATTCACCACCAAATTCCGCGAAGAAGGCGATGAATATGACATCGTGGTGCGCTACGCAGAACATTTCCGTCAATCTGTCGAAGATATTGAAAACATCACGATTTACAATTCACGAGGCAATGCCATCCGTGTCAAGGAGTTAGGGGCGGTGGTCGAAAAATCGACCTTGCCGCAGATAGACCGCCAAAACCGTCAGCGTGTCAATAAAGTGCAAGGCTCCATCTTTGAAGCCGCTCTGAGTGAAGTGGTGGCGGATGCGGAAAAAATCATTGATGCACTGCGCAAAGACGGCACTATACCTGCTGAAATCGGCATCGGCATCGGTGGTTCAATCGTTGACCAGCAGGAATCCAATGCGGCGTTGGGACTTCTGATGGTTCTCTGCGTGCTTCTCGTCTATATCGTGATGGCGGCGCAGTTTGAGTCGCTCTCCTATCCGTTCATCATCGTCCTGTCCATCATCTTCGGGTTTGCCGGTGTGTATTTGGGCTTGATGATTTGCGGACAATCCATGAGTTTGATGGGTATGATTGGCTGCGTGATGCTGATTGGTATCGTGGTGAAAAACGGTATCGTGTTCATCGACTACGCCAACCTCAACCGAGAGCGCGGCATGTCGGTAGATAAGGCAATCATCGACGCCGGTCGCAGCCGTCTGCGCCCCATCCTGATGACCACCGCCACAACCGTCTTAGGCATGATTCCAATGGCAATCCCGCGCGGCTCCGGCTCCGAAATGTGGCAACCGCTGGGCATAGTAGTAGTATTCGGCTTAACATTCTCAACAATCCTAACACTGGTATATGTCCCAGCCCTCTACTCCATCTTCGGCGGCAACGGCGTGAAACGCGCAAGAAAAAAATATGCAAAAACACTTAATAAATAAATGATATGAAAGCAGTATTTATAACATACAATCAGGCATTCAAGGATGAGCTGATAACGATATTAGACCGCATGAGCCTCCGTGGCTTCACCATGTGGGACGAAGTGCAAGGGCGCGGCTCGGAAAAAGGCGAGCCGCACTACGGCGACCACGCCTGGCCCACAATGAACGGAGCCATCCTCACCATGGTGGAGGACAGCAAGGTGCAACCGCTGCTGGAGCGCATTCACGCGCTCGACAAGGGCTATGAGCTGCAAGGGCTGCACGCCTTTACTTGGGCGATAGAGGGGATGGTGTAAGCTGGGGTGTCAAACATTCATCTGTTTGACACCCCACCTGTATGAGGTCGGTGGTCATCGTAAATTTGGTGCGGTTGCACTAAATCCCTGTCAATGTTTTTTCCTGTGCCAGCGACGGATGTCGTATGAGCAACTTCAGTGCAGAGGTCGTTGTTGGAATTGTGACTTGCTTGTTTTGCAAATGGACTGCTTGCAAAGGCGACACTTCCTGTTGCAAGATTTCTTCGGCAAGCGTTTTCCCTTCGGAATCTTGCGCTTGCAACACAAGCCGGCCGGGATAAAAGACGCCAAACTTGCCTGATAATTGAAGCTCTACTTGCTTGTCATTTTCGGATACAATCGTTGTTTGGAGGTCAGACAGTATGATGCCGGCTTCGGAACAATCCTTTATTTGCGTTTCTCCCGCTCCTACATTAGTGGCAAACCATAGAAAATGATAGTGATATTCTTCATTCGGTTGAAGCGTGGCATAAGGACTTATTAGCTCGCTTTCAAAAA
>BBRT01000311.1 GCA_001417715.1 Candidatus Symbiothrix dinenymphae | reverse complement strand
TGTCTACAACAGGGCAACGTTTACTAAATTTCAGTAAGCCTAAATGGTTGTAATACACATCAACAGGATAATTCAGGATAAAATTTTCTGCAAAATCTAACCGCGTTACCGTAGCTCTATCAATAGGCAAGTGCAATTCTGCGCTCATTTTTTCAATCGCTTGTTGTGTTGTGGTGCGATTCAACGTCTGAAAATTGTCTCCTAAATACCATTTACATAAGCTCCCTTTCATATTAATACCATTCTCACTCACCGTTAGTCGGTAATTTTTCAACGTTCCCGTTATTATACGATTCCCGTATTGTGACTTTCCGTCAAATGACACATCAAAGTAGCGCGCCGCTCCCAAAAAATCTGCGTCCGGTGCATATTCTCTCGTTAGTTTAAATTTCACGGTATCATACATTGCATTGTATATTTTCTTTATTAGTAGGTGGCTCAATCAAATAGCCCCCTTTCATATGCTTTGGCGACGGGTGCTGATTCAGCGACCGACTCAAGCCTCAACTTTGTAATTTCTTTGCCAAGTTTCCCTGCCACCTACATCTCCCACAATTGTAGGCGGTTCTTTTTTTGCTCACGTGCTACAAAGATTTCAAGCGTTGTATAGCCTGCGTCAAAGATTATCAAAAGCGCATCCTTCGTACCTTTCACATCGCCGCGCCCGAAGTTTAATGATACATCGGGCACGAATACGGAGCTTATATTTGTGCCTTTTGTTATGGAAAAGGCGGCACCATTGCCCTTAAACGTGCCAGGAACGGTGCTTACGTGCACAAATAACCGCCCGGCTCTATCTCGTAGAGCCTCAAAGTTTGGATAACTCGTTGATGAGGCTATACAGTCCATCCTGGTAGCACTTTGGCACTCCGGCAAGTGCCTAAATTTGTAATAATCTGTCAGTTCGTTTTTTTTCATTCCCTTTATATTTTTAGGTGCGTTATTCCTTCCTAAACTATACACACATACCCCTTTATATTCGTATGTATGTGTATGCAGAATTTGTTTTTGCCATCGTTTTTTTATTCGTTAATTAACATACAATCAGTTTGTTACCTACATCGACACGGTTCTAAAAATAACTCATTCTAATTTAGTAGGGTATTGTCTTCCAGTATTCCAACATAGAGCGCGATATTTTCCGTCGCGTTTCCTCTGTTAATGACTTACCATAATTCGGGTTTTTGCTACCCGTCTTTGCCGCCCTCATTTTTTCTTTGGTGGCATCGCTCAAACTTCGTTGTGTTCTCATTGCAAATTAATTTATTATAAATATATACTTTTTTAAATTAAAATCAAGTGTTATGCACTGTTTTATTCCAAAGCGTGCATTTTTTTTTCTAAAATTTTTTCAAAAGTATATGCACCAAACAATTAGCCCTATATAGGCTATAAATTAATTTATACTAAATTTAACAAAGGATACAGGGCGGGGCGGGGGCGGGGGTGGGGGTGGGGTACAAAAATCAAAGCCGCATCAAAAAAATGAGGCGGCTTCGACTAAAATTCCGGGCGGAGCAGAGGGCGGTATTTTTACCGCCGCCCTACATACATCGCAGCATCCGACTCTATCTCGTCTGTTGTCTTATATCTGCAGGATAACAACCAATCCGTGAGATCCTGCTTCTTGAAATAGTTTAGCTTGCCACCAACACTCTTATAGTAGGGTATTTTTTTAGCACTTACCAACTTGTAAATGTAACCTTCTTTTAATCCCGTATATAGTACGGCTTCGTCCATATTTAGAACGTCTTTTGCCGCTAACAGTGCAATGTTTTTGATGGCTTGCAGCACATCTAAAATTTTGTTCTCCATTATTATTATTATTAAATTAATTTATATATTTACAACTCCGTGCAAGGTATCTAAATAAATTTGAGTCGTTTTGATGTTTGAGTGCCTCAAAATTTTACTCACGGTTTCAATTGGCACGGACAAACTCAAAAGCAATGTGGCGTGTGTGTGCCGGGCAACGTGAAATGTGATTTTTTTATTGATTTTTGCTGCGAAGCCCCAATGTTTTAACTGCTTATTGACCGTGACACTGCTGGGCAAATTGAAAACAAAATCACCATCGGCGGCACCGTTCCTACACGTTAAATAGTTCAATGCTATTTGTGAAAGTGGCAAATATTCCTGCTTTTGGGTTTTCCGTTGCACATAGTTTATGAAAGTGCCGCCGTTACTATCCTTTTGCAGATTTCCCCACAACAAGTTTTGAACGCCTGAAAATCGTAAGCCACTATAACAAGCAAATAGGAAGGCTTGCTTTATTGTCGGGTACAAACACGGGGTATTTTTCAGTTGTCTTACCTCCTCAATCGTTAGGAAATACCGCCCCGTGAGGAGGCTTCCTTCGCTCATTGTTTGGGCTTCCTTCGCCCCTACTAGTGCAAGGTTTTTGAGAACTTGCGGCTCATTCATAATTTTTGTGTTCATAATTTAAAAATTTACATCGAAGCAACATCGCTTTGACTGTACAAAGGTATGTTAAATTTGTCATATAAACAAATGTTAAATTGTGTTAAATGCGGTTGCTAATTACATCCTATGTGAGAATTACTAACTCCGGGCGGGTTACTGAATCTGTAACGGATTACGTATTAATATAGCGTTCCAACTCCGGGCGGGTTACTAATTCATTAAACCATCCAGTTTATTTACCGCTTCCCGCTTGCTTTTATCTATCACTTTGGCATAAATTTGAGTTGTTTTGATATCCGAGTGACCCAAAATTTTACTTACCGTTTCAATCGGCACCTCCAAACTCAAAAGCAACGTGGCGTGTGTGTGCCGGGCAACGTGAAACGTTAAATGCTTGCTAATTCCCGCTGCATACGCCCACTGCTTTAACTGCATATTCACATAACCATCGCTCGGCAGGTTGAAAATAAAATCGGTGGCGGCTGCCCCGTTTTTGTCGGGCAAATAATCGGTGGCATCGCGGGCAATAGGTAAATACTCTTGTTTGGTGGTCTTCTCTTGTATGTAGTTTATGAAAGTGCCGCCGTCATTTTCCTTTTGCAACTTGCCCCACGTCAAACCCGCAACGTCTGAATATCGTAAGCCGCTGAAACAGCTAAATAAAAAAGCCTGCTTTATTACCGGGTACAGACACGGGGTGTTTTTTAGTTGTCTTACCTCCTCAATCGTTAAATAACATACCTCTGCACTGTGTTTCTTGGGCTTGTTTTCAGGCTTTATCTGCTTGAACGGGTTACGGTCAATTAAATCTTCACATATCGCAGCGTTCAAAACAGCCTCAAAGGTTTTCATGTACCAAACCTGTGTATTTTCATTGAGGAGCTTGTTATGCAACGTGCTTTGTGCCTTTTTTAGATATTCCAAAAAATCCTCACAATACTTTTTATCGACCTGCCTAAATGTAGTTTTTTTTGCCGCTATACTGCTCTAAATGATAGGTAAGGGCATTATATCCCTGAAACAAGCCGCGCTCTTTGCCGCCCGCTTTAACACGCTTTTTGTCGGCAAGGGTTTTTATATAGTCGATAACATTCACTTTTGAACGGGTAACGTTACTGAATCCGTGCGCGTTGTTTTGAAGTTCAACAATCTTTTGGGACTTCACGGCATTGGCAAGCCTCAACGTTTCATCATTCTTTGCTTTGTCGGCAGGAGTCCGCTCCGGCACAAGGTAGAGTTTCAAAAAATTCATATGCACGGCTACCATTGTGGTAATAATCCAGGTATAGCGACTTACAACCATTGGCAAGCGATTTTTTTCTTATGTGTATAAGTTCTTTAACCTTAAACTGCTTTTTCTTTGCATCCATATCTTTTATATCTTTAATTGTCTTTGAGATACAAAGGTACGGATTAAAAATGAAACAGCCAAGGAATTTGCTTTTTATTTTCAGAAAATATTCTATTGATTATTAGGTAGTTATGGTTTAAAGTAACAGGGTTTTTGATTATTTAACATTTGAGTAACGATTTCTGCCGAAGGAAAAGTAACGATGCGGTAACAGATTAAAGACAAACAAAAGTAGAACAAGGGAAAAGTATCGCCGATTCTGAAAGTGTATAAGTCATTGTGCCATAGTCGTTTTGTTGTCTTTATTTGTCGTTTGTTTTCCTTTGTTTTCTTTGGTTTTTGGCGGTTTGCTTTACGAGAATAAGAGCTAAAAGCCCCTGTTATAATTTACAATTTTAAAAATCATATTTTGTTTGCATCAATAATCAATGCTCACAAAATTGCGGCAAAGGTAGATAAAATAATTGGTATTTCAAAAATATTCCGTACTTTTGTGCCCAAAATGGATAAGAATATGCAAGATATGCATACAACAGAAAAGATAACAATTTACGAGGTTTTGCCGCGATTGTTTGGCAACAGTACGCCAAATCCTGTTCCTAATGGCACAATCACGGAAAATGGGTGCGGCAAATTGTCTGCGTTTTCGGGCAGTGTGCTGAGAGAAATTAAAAAGTTGGGCATCAGCCATATTTGGTACACCGGCGTGTTGGAACATGCCACGCAGACCGTTTACCCCAACATTCGCCCCGACCATCCGACTGTGGTGAAAGGCAAGGCAGGCTCGCCTTATGCGATTAAAGATTATTACGACATCGACCCCGATTTGGCGGACGATGTGCCTGACCGTATGACTGAATTTGAGGCTTTGGTCAAGCGCACCCACAAAGCCGAGTTGAAAGTCATCATCGACTTCGTGCCCAACCATGTGGCGCGCGAATATTATTCGGATGCCAAGCCCGATTCGGTGATTGATTTGGGTGCCTTAGACAACACTCACGCCTCGTTTTCGGCGAAGAACAATTTTTATTATCTGCCCGGACAGGCTTTGCAGCCTCCAAAATATCAAGCCCGCCATGGCAAAAATCCTTATTATGAGTTTCCGGCGAAGGCTACGGGGAATGATTGCTTTAGCCCCCACCCTACCCCTAATGATTGGTTTGAAACGGTTAAGTTGAATTATGGGGTGGACTATTTGAATGGTGGAAAGGCGCATTTTTCGCCGGTGCCGGACACTTGGAAAAAGATGCTGGATATTTTGTTGTTTTGGGCGGACAAGCAGGTGGATGGGTTTCGTTGCGATATGGCGGAAATGGTGCCGGTGGAGTTTTGGGAATATGCCATTCCCAAGGTCAAAAAGCAGCATCCGCACCTTATTTTTATCGCCGAGATTTACAATCCCGACCAATATCGAAACTACCTGCATCGCGGCAAGTTTGACTATCTCTACGACAAAGTGGGGCTGTATGATACCTTACGGGCTATTGTGGAGGGGCATCAGTCGGCAAGTGCCATCACGGCTTGCTGGCAATCTGTGAGCGACATTCAGCCACAGATGCTCAATTTTTTGGAAAATCATGACGAACAGCGCATTGCATCCGACTTTTTTGCCGGCAATCCGCAACGCGCCATTCCTGCCTTGGCTGTTGCGTTGCTGATGAATACCAACCCGTTTATGCTCTATTTTGGTCAGGAAATCGGCGAGCGCGGGATGGATGCGGAGGGGTTTTCGGGGTGCGATGGGCGCACCTCGATTTTTGATTATTGGGCGATTAGCAGTTACCGGTTACCAGTTACCAGTTACCAGTTATCGGTTAGCAATGGGCAGAAGGCGTTGCGGGAGCGTTATGCTGAGTGGTTGAATTTGAGCCGTTCTCATGCGGTTTTTCGGGCGGGTGGTTTTTTCGATTTGATGTATGTTAATCCGCATAGCGACAGGTTTAATCCCGACAGGCAGTTTGCTTTTTTGCGTAGCGATGGCAAGGAATTGGTTTTGGTGGTTGCTAATTTTGATGAGCATGCCCGTGAGGTGTCCGTCTTTTTGCCGGCTCATGCGTTTGACTATTTCGGGTTCACTAACAATGCGTTGTGCGACACTTTTTATACGGTGAATGTGGGTGGGTGGGATGCGACAATAGCAACGCTTGTGAAACCTGTGGATTTTCAAAATAAACAAAAATTAACATTTAAACGTTAATTGACAATATAAAGAGCAATATGAATCCGTTAAAAGCGTTTGTTTTATTAGTATCATGCGTAACTCTCTGCTGCCCAACAGTTGATGGGCAAAACAGAAAAGCACAGATTGTGACTTCACGGCCGGTTTATGACCCTACTACGTTTTCAACTCAACGCAATGTTGTGTCCAGACCTGCGCCACCACAGCCCCAAAAAGACACTACTGTCTCCGCAAATCTTCTCTATCTGCGGTTAAATATACCTCTTTGGCACCCTTTATTGAATGAATATACGCCGCTTGCTAAATGGATAGTAGCCACACCAAGCATTGGTATTGAGTATTCCCCCGTGAGCAAGCTTGGAATCGTGGTCAACGCTACTATGGCACCGTGGGATTTGGACGAAAAACAGTGGCGGCTGTGGCAAATAGCACCACAAGTGCGCTACTATTTGGGGGCAGACCTGCGGATGTATGCAGGTCTGGAATATTCCGTAGGACAATACTGCGTGGCAAACACGAACGGCGAGCAAGGCGACTATTGGAGCGGCGGATTGGCGGCAGGCTACCAATTCAGCCTCACCCGTAGCTTGCTGCTCGACCTCGGCATGACTGTTGGCTACATGGAATTTTACAACAAACAATACTTCACCTACAACGAGGGCTATCATTATAAAACCTATCCGGCTCTGAAAGACTACGGCTGGTGGATAGGTCCCACAACAGTGAGTGTATCGCTTGTTTATCAACTTTTCTGAAAATTCATAAAAAAAACAGGACTCTGGGAGATAGATTTTCGGGAGTTGCCGGATTACAAAGACGTAATGAAAAAATAAACAAAAATGAAAACATTAAAAATATATTTCACCGATTTCTGGGCTAATTTTGATGTCACGGATAATTTTATTTATCGCGTTTTGGCAAAAAAATATGACATCATCGTTGACGAAAAACGTCCCGATTATTTGTTTTTTTCTTGCTTTAGTCCCAATCATTTGAAATACAAAAAATGTGTTAAGATTTTTTTTACGGGCGAAAACATTGTCCCAGATTTCAATTTGTGCGATTATGCGCTCGGATTTGACCATCTCACATTTGGCGACCGTTATTTAAGATTGCCTTTATATGTTGTAACACAGCACTTTAATACACTGTACGACAAAAACTTACCAAGCGATGAGTGGTTGTTGAACCGGAAATTTTGCAATTTTGTTTATTCAAATGGCGACCAGGCAGACCCTGTTCGGCTTCAGTTCTTCAAAAAATTATCCGGATACAAGCAGGTTGATTCGGGCGGGCAACTCGAAAACAATATTGGGCATCCGGTTGAAAACAAATTGGATTTTATTTCAAATTACAAGTTTACCATTGCCTTTGAAAACTCCGCTGTGGATGGCTACACGACTGAAAAACTAATGCAACCGATGCAAGTAAATTCGTTGCCGATATACTGGGGAAATCCCGCCGTGCATAAAGATTTTAATTTGGATGCCATCATTTATTTGAAAAATCACTCGGAGGTGGACAAAGCCATCGAAGAGGTAATCCGATTGGATAATGACGATGCGGCCTATTTGGAAAAACTAAAAAAGCCCTGGCTGATAAATGACACTTACAAGCATTGGGAAGAGGTTTTTTCACACTTCTTGGAGCACATCGTTGAGCAAAACAAAGAAGATGCGTTGAAACGACCTCGCTATGGCTTTCGCAAGCAATATGTGGCAATGAGGTATTTTTAAAATATAATGACATGAACACAATAAATTACAGTATCATAATCCCGCACAAAAACATTCCAAAATTATTGGAACGTTGCCTGGCTTCTATCCCGCAACGGGATGATATTCAAGTCATTGTGGTGGATGACAACAGCGATGCCGACATTGTAGAGACGTGGCGCGCCACGTCTCTACCAAAATACCCGCATGTTGAATTTGTTTTTGCCAAAAATAAAAACGGCAGGAAAGGTGCCGGTTATGCCCGCAACATAGGGCTGGAACACGCCAAAGGCAAATGGATTGTTTTTGCCGATGCGGACGATTTTTTTATGCCGTGCGTGGATGAAGCGATGACTCAATATGCTGATGATGAGCATGATGTGGTGTTCTTTTTTTTGCAACAGTGTGGATTCGGATACCTTGCAGCCCGCCAATCGGGAGGAATATTTAAACAATCGGCTGAAGCACATTCAAAAAACCGGCAACTGGGAGATTGCATTCCGACTTGCCGTCTGTTGGGCGCGGTTTATAAAACATGACGTGATACGGCAGCACGCGCTTTCGTTCCCCGAAATATACACCTCAGAAGACCTCCCGTTTGTGAATAAATTGAGCGTCGTCACAACAAATCAAACAATAGCCGACTATGACATTTATTGCGTAACAGAACGAAAAGGCTCTCTGATGACCGACAAAAGAGCAAAAACGCAAAAATTAAGATTCAAAATGGCATGTTGGTCGGTTGATTATTTGAACCGCTATGGTCAAGGACATCAAGTGAAAAAAAATGTAAATTACTGGTGGACAAAACTATACAACGCCAGCCGGTTGCAAGCAATACTGTCGGTGCCGCGACTAATAAAAACAAATGGCTGGGACTATTCCAGAACATTTTTGCGAAAATTCAGCAAGAAACGGTTCAAAAATTGGCGTCGTGGAAAAAACTCGGAGTATTTTTAGCAAGAAATGCCCGAAAAGGGAAAATCAATAGAAAAAAAACTCATAACTCATAACTCATAACTCATAACTCATAACTCATAACTTTTTGTTACCTTTGCACCCAATTACAGTGCGAAAATGTGATTTTTATCACACAATTGCACGCAAATGTGTGAAATATGGAGATACAAAGAGATATTCTTAAGCAGTTGTCGGCATGGAAAAACAAATCCGACCGTATGCCCCTGATTCTTCAAGGGGCAAGGCAAACGGGTAAAACATGGGTGATGAATGACTTTGGCAAGCGTTGCTTTGAGCATGTTGCCTATTTTAATTTTGACAAAAACGATGAATTAAAACAGTTATTCGAGGGGACCAAAGATATTACACGTTTGCTCGGACAATTGGCTTTTCATACTCAATCGCCTATCGTTCCTCAAAAAACGCTCATCATATTCGATGAAATTCAGGAGTGTAACAAGGCGTTGAACTCACTTAAATATTTTTGTGAAGATGAACCCGAATATGCCGTTATTGCCGCCGGTTCCCTTTTGGGGGTTGCATTGGCAAAAGGCGATAGCTTCCCTGTCGGGAAAGTCGATTTTATGCAGATGTACCCACTTACATTCAAAGAATTTATTGCGGCAGAAGCTCCTGATTTGTACGAATTTGCAGAAAAAATGACGACCCTCGCCGAACTTCCGTTGATTATTTTCAACCGTTTTGCCGAATCATACCGCAAGTACTTGATAACCGGCGGCATGCCCAAAGTCATTTCGGATTTTCTTGACAACAAGGGTTTGGAATCGGTCGAAGAAAATCAGCAGAAAATCATTAATGCCTACGCCCTTGATTTTGCCAAACACGCAGAACCAACGGATATTCCTAAAATCACGGCAATATGGAACTCAATACCTTCGCAGTTATCGCGCGAAAATCGTAAATTTCTTTATAAATTAGTGAAACCGGGGGCACGCGCTCGCGAATACGAAGATGCTTTGCTGTGGTTGCAACACGCTGGGCTTGTTTATCGCGTGTTTGCAAATACAAAACCGAATCTGCCGTTGAGTGCTTATGATGACTTAACGGCTTTTAAAATTTATCTTTCCGATGTCGGATTGCTTCGCTGTTTGGCACAGTTGCCCGCCGAAATTTTGCTCGGCAACAGCCATTTGTTCACTGAATTTAACGGGGCAATTACAGAAAATTTTGTGTTGCAATCGCTTGTGACACAATACAATGTCAAACCACGATACTGGACATCCGAACGCAATGCCGAAGTGGATTTTGTGGTTCAGCACACTACTGAAATTATTCCGATTGAAGTGAAATCGGCTCACAGTGTGGCAGGAAAAAGTTTGACGGTGTATGATAACATTTATTCACCGAAACTTCGTATCCGTTACTCTCTTAACAATTTACGAAAAGACGGAAATTTGCTGAATATTCCCGTCTTTTTATCAGACTGGACAAAATCTATTATAGAACCAATTTTTTTGTTACCTTTGCAGCAAAATATCACAAGTTATGGAAACAAAAACAGTTAAGCGGTTGCCTTACGGCAATTCCAATTTTGAAAAATTGATTACCGAAAACTATGCTTATGTGGATAAGACACGGTTTGTTGAACAGCTTGAAAATGAGGCTAATTCGTATCAATTTTTCATTCGCCCGCGTAAATTCGGTAAGAGCTTGTTCTTTTCTCTGCTCGAAAATTACTATGATATAAATCGGGCAAAGGATTTTGACAAATTGTTTGGCGAATTATACATCGGCAAGCATCCTACGCCGAACAAGAACGCTTATGCCGTGTTGAAATTCAACTTTTCGGGATTAGACACTTCCAACGAAGACAGGTTTCGGGCTTCTTTTTCCAGTAAAATACAAAAGGCTGTTCGTCAGTTTGTTGCCCTTTATCGAAATCTTTTTCCCAATGCCGATAGTTTTATTCAACGCTTAGACGAGGAAAGTCCGAGTATTCTGTCTATTCAAGACGCTATTGACAAGGCGGAATTGGCTGACATAAAAATTTTTGTCATCATCGATGAATACGACCACTTTGCCAACGACCTCATCGCGATGGGCAGTCAATTAGGCAAAGATGTTTACCACAATATGGTACACGCAAACGGACTTGTCCGCGATTTTTACGAGGCTCTGAAAACGGGCTCGAGCACAGTTGTTGACCGAATTTTCATCACCGGCATCTCGCCCGTGATGTTGGACGACCTCACGAGCGGGTTCAACATTGCCGTCAATCTCACGCTTGAGCCACAATACAATGAAATGATGGGTTTTACACAACAGGAAGTGGATGCGTTAATGCTGGAAACCGGTGTTGACCCCAACTTTATCAATGTAGATATGGAAATGTATTATAATGGGTATCTTTTTCATGAAGATGGAGCGCATCGTGTGTACAACCCATCCATGATTCTCTATTTTTTCTACCAAATATTAACATCGCAGAAGCCTCCTAAAAATATCATTGACGACAACCTGAAAACGGATTACAACCGTCTGCGCCGCATGGTTCAAAACGAGGAAAATCGCAATACTTTGATAGAAATTGTTCAGAACAATGGCATCATGTCCGATGTCATCAGCAAATTTTCGATTGACCGGTTGGAAGACACCAAGTATTTTATATCTCTACTGTTCTAC
>BBRT01000310.1 GCA_001417715.1 Candidatus Symbiothrix dinenymphae | reverse complement strand
CAGACATGCCCGTTCACACTCACTTTTATGTACGACGGGAACTTCTTGACACTGGTCATCGGATACGCATTTTTGCTCTTTTTCCCAAGTATATAATTGTCGTTACCATTGTAAACTGTGTCGTCCATATCTTTGGGATTTAATTGCTTTGCCGAAGCTTCAAATACGAGCGTAACAGACTCTGTTTGCGACAGTGACACGTTGGCGGGCAAAGGAATTGTATATTCAAAATAACCGCTACCGGCGCCGTTGACCTTTAAGCTATCGAACACATTCCACTGCTTTAAAGACCATTTAGCATCACTGAATTTGGCAGGGTCGAAGCTTACCAACTCCGTTGGCTTATCCGAAACAGGCGTTTTTCCTTCTTTCACATAGATTAACGAAAAGTTTTTACCCAATATAACCCCTTCCGTATTTTTCAATTCATACCGGAGTACATAAATCCCCCGTTGCTGCGGCAGAGTTACTTTGGCAGGAGCGAGCAATTCGTGCAGAAATGGTTTGAAAGCGACCGGAT
>BBRT01000309.1 GCA_001417715.1 Candidatus Symbiothrix dinenymphae | reverse complement strand
ATGTTTTGGGGGCAGATGAACTCAAAATATGACAAAAAACGGTCTCATTTTGTCTGTGTACGAGAAGTTTGAAGGGGACGAAGTCCTTCAAAAAATATAAAAGACGGACTGTATGGACAAACTCTAATTAATCTTTTTTTTGTCCGAATCCTAATTTACAGGATTTTAGGATTTTCAGGATTTTTCATCCTGTTCATCCTTTAATCCTGATTCAGAATGATAATTGCAATCCCACATTAAACCTCCTGTTGAGCGGATATCCCATGCCATTGCCTCCCATTTCGGGGTCCCACAATTTGAAGGGACTGACTACGAACAGGTTTTCGGCACTGAAATAGACTCGGAGGTTTTCTAATTTTATCTTCTTGAGGGCACTCGTGTTGTATCCCAATTCAACGTTTTTCATGCGCAGGAATTGAGCCGTCGCGTAGCCAAATTCAGCGAAATAACGGGCATCAAAGTCGTATCCGCCCTTGGTGGTAATCAGGATCATACCTGTCCCAACATTTGGTTAATTTTTGTTAAAACGCGACAAAATCGGGGATATACGCTTTATGAGAGGGCAAAATCCAATGAAAGTTGTATAAAATCTTTTTCTGCAAACAAATTGGGCGGCGATGTTCCGTGCTTGCGAGCTTTCCGTACCCTGATTTGTGTAGCATTCACGATGTATCCAAGTCTGTTGCATTGTGTCAGGCAAACTCGTATCAGGGTTACAAAGTGTCCGAAGCGGTGAGGTGTCTTACATAAGGTGCGGCGAATCAGTTCCAACAGCAAGTAACATATCAGAGATATGAAAATTTGCGACTTACAGGCATTCTCTGTTGTGCCTATAAATGTTTTTATCTGCAAATTTTGTTTGATTAACTTGAAAAACGTTTCAATCAACCACCGCCTTTTGTACAATTCAGCAATGGTTGTTGCACTCCATTCTAAATTATTGGTTATCAAAACGATTGTCCTATCATCTTCTTCAATATACACAGCTACACGGCGCAATTCTATCTTGTCTAACCCTGTTTCTTTGGCTGCCGTACCTGTCAAATGAATAATTTCGTCTTTGAGAATATGAAAATCCTTGTCTTCGGGCAAATCCAACTCCCGAACCGATTGGTAGAGAATATTCCTGACTTTGACAATGCGTCACCCAAATTGAAGTTAAGCGTACGAGAACCCCATATTTGAATCAAAAAATAATTTTTAGGGCATTTATGCGATTCTCAGACGCTCAAAATGCCTTGCGTCACCCAAGTGTTAAAGTCAGGTGAAAATCCTTGTCTTCGGGCAAATCCAACTCCCGAACCGATTGGTAGAGAATATTGTCTTTCAAACGGGTCACAAAATGATTTTCATCGTCTATCCTTATCTTGAACAATTTGCAGTCAAAATAGCCCCTATCATCCACCACAATCGTCCCCTTGGAATAGCGAAAATCATCTACACCCCGTCTATCACTCACTTTTGCTTCTGAAATATTGATGATGTCCGGCACCATCATCGCTTCATCCAATGAAACGTGAGCCTTTATACCGCCTTTTGCTGTCCTATATTTTGCCCACGGAAATAGCTTCAGAGAGACCGTCATGATAGTGGCATCTATAATTTTTATGGTCTCATTCTTGATTTCATCAATGACTTTATAGTCGGGATGGTGACTAAGGGATCGTTTATAATAATCCAGCAAAAATAGTATAACTGCTCGAATACCTTATAGTTACGCTTCCCATTACTCGTACTCATCGTGGACTTTGCCGGACTTTGCTCTAAACCAATGTCCGCCAAAAACTCCGGCGATTGGTCAATACCCATCGCGATTTCCCGAAGACTCAAGCAGCGGTTCAGCTGTCCAAACATTGTACTAACTAACTGATCATAAGTAAAATAAACTGAGCAAGACTTATCAGAACTATACTGTGCAACACATTTACGCAATAAATTACGTGGAATCAAGTCAACTATTTGCTTGAAAATTGGCGTGTCCGATTTTTTACCTAACTTTGTACCCATAAGAAAGTTCTTTTTGAAGTGTTATTTTTTTCGTTTAACAATTCAAAGGTAATGCTTTTCAAGGAACTTTCTTATTTTTCTATAAACTTGGGACAGTTATGAATCAGGATAATACCGTTGGCACAATGATTTTCTTATCGAGAAATTGTTCGTAATAGCGTTTAACCAATCGGCAAAAACGCCATTTTCAAAAAAAATATGAAAACGGCGAAATTGCACTTTAGTGCACCCTATGCGAATCGAACGCATATCGTAAGAACCGGAATCTTAAATTCTATCCATTGAACTAAGGGTGCATATTTTATTTTTATTTAATCTCTCGTCATTGGCTCGCGCATAGCCAGTTGTATTTCTGCATCGTCGAACATTTTGACGTTGGTGAGCGTGAAATTGTGGTCGAGGAAATCGCCAAATTCGTTGCATGTAAGTTGTGCGTTGAATAAAACATCGCGCACATCTATCGTCACTTCGTTCAGAAACAGGATGTAAAAATAGTTTTCTGCGATGTGCATTTGTTCTATTTCGCCTCCTGCGCGGTCTATCGAAAACGCAAATTCCTTTTCGATGAGTTTGCGCTGGTAGTCCGAAAACGGCTTCAAACACATGGAGCGGAAAAAGGCATAAAAGCGAAATTTGCTGCCTTTGCCACCCAATCCGGTAGAGATAACAATCTGATTTTCTTCCAAAAACTCCGCATTCATCATCAATTTTGCCTGCTGGAGCGACAGATTTGTCCAATCGGTCAATCGAGCATCCGGTTTTCTGTTCGCAAATTCCTGTATTGCCCTGTAAGCCGCCACATCGCCCGATGTGGCCAAATAAGTCAACGCATATTTCAACTGCTCAAACGATGAATTGCTCGCTCGCAATGCTTCAATCTGTTGCGTCACAGAGTCTTTGCCATTATTGGCTCGTAGCCGTTCCGCGTAGGTAAAATACTCCAACTGTTTCTCAACCGGAACGATGGTTTCGAGGATATGAAAAGACCTCCCCATCTGACGCATCGTCTGCTGAAAATCGTTGAATACACCATTAATGTTAATACCTTCTATTTCCATTTTTTTTTCCTTTTTTATGACTTTCGATAGCTTTTTCGACCCCTTATGCGCTGATAAAACAAAAAATATTCATCCACAAAAGGTTGAATTATATCAAACAGCGGCAAAGATAGATAAAATTTTGGTAATCCCAAAACGGATGCCGTTCTATTTATAACCAACCACTGTGTTAAAAGCCGCAGCAGAGCGGTTGCACCAAACAAAACGAACCATTCTGAGGAATAAGCCGATTCTGTTACAACCAACACCCAAATTGCCGAGGCGATGAGGGACGCATAAAATCCGATGCGCGTCCATGACTCAACAGCCCAAAACACTTTCGGACCCCATTTATAATAGGCTCCCGTCATCACGCGGTTGTTTTTCATATCTCGCCAAGTCTGATATTCGTTCAAACTCGCCGTTACCACACTTTCCGGCGAGAGTTCGACCGCTAAATTGCATTTAGGGGCTATCTCGTCCACAAACAAATCATCCTCGCCCGAATCCATGATATTGGAATTGGAAAAACCGCGCTCCTTCAAAAACCGTTCTTTGCTATAGGCTAAATTTTTGCCGTTTGCCATATAAGACCTGCCCAACAGTGCCATAGTAGCCATTTTGAGGTTAGAGAAATAGTAGTCATAGACCATATACGATTTCGAGTGGCTGTCTAATGTACTAAATCCTAAAACCACGGTGTCCAAGGTTTTAAAATGGCGCGACATCTTCGAAATCCAGTCCGGACTGTTCGGCGCACAACACGCATCCGTAAACAAAAGTGTGTCGTATTTGGCCGCTTTTATGCCTATCGTGAGTCCTAACTTCCTGCGGCTCAGGCTCATAGTTTCTGCCGGCACATACGTGTGATACAACTGTGGATAACGTTGCGATAAACTGCCTATCACTTCGCTCGTTTCGTCACTCGAATCATCATCAACAAAAATAACCTCATAGATGGGATAATTTTGCTCCAATAAAATCGGCATATATTCGCGTAAACTTTGTGCCTGATTTTTTGCACAAACAATGACGGAAACCGGCGGCTGAGCCTCTTCGACTCTCTTTTTTACACGTTTGACAGCACGTATACGCCGGTTGGGTTTTGCCAAAAACAGCCAATAATAAAGCAATTGGACAATCAAGCACCCTGCTAACACGGACACTAAAACGATACTTACCGTGTCGGTTAAAGTGCCAATGATGCTCACAAAATCAAAATCAAATTCAACAAATTCAAACATATTCTCTATTGTTTATAATAAATCTAAAAAATAGGACTTCGGTAACTGCCTACAGTTATACTGTGAAGCCATAATTTCGCCATACGCCCCTGCCGAACGGAGTGCCACCAAATCGCCCCGTTGCGTTTGGGGGAGTTGGATGTCCTTTGCAAAACAGTCCGACGACTCACAAATCGGACCCACAACATCGTAGGTAACCTTCTCATGGGTGGGTGCCGTCAAATTTTCAATCAGATGCGAGGCTTCGTACAATGCCGGACGAAGCAATTCCGTGAAGCCGGCATCCAACACGACAAACTTTTTCACACTGCCCTCTTTCACATATAACACTTTGGAAATCAGCGTTCCACACTGCCCGACAATCGAACGACCCGGCTCGAAATGGACTTGCTGCCCGGGTGCTACCGGAAAATAATCGTGAAAAGTTTTGAAATAAGCCTTAAAATCGGGAATCGGATGCGCATCCGGCTGTTCATAATCAATGCCCAGACCGCCGCCAAAATTCAGATGCTCAACACGCATACCACGCTTTAACAAACTCTCCTGCAATGTTTTAGCCCTGTCGCAAAGCAGCTGAAACGGCTCCAAATCCAACAGTTGCGACCCAATATGAAAATGCAAACCTATCAACTGCACATGTTTCAACCCTGCCAATGTGTCCAACACCGCATCTAACCGGTCGAGATTGATGCCAAATTTATTTTCCTTTTTGCCGGTTGTGATATGCGCGTGGGTGTGTGCATCCACCTCCGGATTGATTCGCAGAGCCACACGAGCCGTTTGAGCCTTTGCCGCCGCCAACTCGTCAATCACCTGCAATTCGGGTATCGACTCCACATTGAAGCAAAAAATGTTATGGTCTAAACCCAGATTTATTTCCCAATCAGCCTTTCCAACACCTGCAAACACCACTTTATCGGCAGAAAAGCCCGCATCCAAAGCCGCCTGAATTTCGCCGCCGCTCACGCAGTCTGCCCCAAAACCTGCCGCTTGAATCATCGCCAGAATACGCGGATTGGCATTGGCTTTCACCGCATAATGCAGGTGATAGCCACAGGCAACAGCCTCTGACAGAGCCGCTTGCAACGTTCTGTTCAGAAGCTCCGTATCGTAAAAATAAAACGGAGTCCGCAAATCTTTTAACTTCTCTATAGGAAACATCTCTTTTATGCTATCTTTTGAAATCAGCCCGCAAAGGTACGAAATAGTTTTGAGTTATTAGTTATGAGTTATGAGTTTTTTTTCCGTTACTGCCTTGATAAATGTTTTGAGCGTTTGGGGCGGGTTGGGTGTTTTCATAAAAGTTTCGCCCATCAGGAAGCCTTGAATACCTGTTTGCCGCAGTTGAACCACCGTTTGAGGGTCGGACAAGCCACTTTCGGAGATTTTCACCAATCCTTCGGGCAGTTGATGTGCCATTTCGATGGTGTGGCGAATGTCGGTGCTAAAAGTGGTTAAATCGCGGTTGTTGATGCCCACCACATCAATTGCCGGCGTGATATACGCCAATTCATCGGCATTGTGAATTTCCAGCAGCACTTCCATATCCAATTCGTGCGCCAAAGCAGCAAAACGGGCAACCTCAGCCTTCGTCAGGCAGGCAGCAATCAGCAAAATCACATCCGCACCCATCACGCGGGATTGATAGACTTGAAACTCGTCCACGATAAAATCCTTGCGCAAAAGCGGAATATCCTCAATCACGCACCGTGCCTCCTGAAAATCGGTTATACTGCCCCCGAAAAACTGCTCGTCGGTGAGCACCGAGATGGCAGCCGCACCGGCAGCTGCATAGCCGCTCACGATGCTCGCCACATCGGCATGGGCATTTATCCAGCCCTTGGAAGGTGAACGCCGCTTAAATTCTGCAATAATACCCGTGTCGGAGTGCTGCAAAGCCGCCTTGAACGACACATTGTTGTGCTTCTGCTCGTCAACTTCGAGGCGCTTGTTAGCGCAAATTTGTTCTAATATATTCATAATCTATGAGTATTTTTCATTTAATATTTCGGCGATAGCCTTAGTTTCCCTTATATTACGTCCGGTAGTCTGCACCCAAACAGAATATTTTTGTTCTAAAACGATTTCAATGGCACCATCTTTTTTAACATTTCTAATGAATTGCCCTGTTCCATACCCACCGGTTGAACGCAGTTGAATTACGTATGGATTATGTTTTAATTTATCCCACAATACTTGTCGTTCTGCATTGCCATGATGAGTTCCTGCTAAATGAATTTCTTTTTTATTAGGGTGCAAAGCAGTTTCAATGAGTGTTATGTTTTCTGTATTATCAATAAATTCAGCTATTTCCGTTATCCCAAAAGAATCTTTGGAGGATATATTCAGAATTTCTTCTGTAGAGAATTGATTCTCTTTTTCAATTATTATGGGAAGTTTATGCTGATTCCAAACAAAGTGTGTAGATAGGCTGATACACAAAGTATCATACAAATAAGCTCCTGCTAATCCAATGCATCTAATTCTATTAATACCATTTGTGTTATCTTCAAAATAATAATTTTCTTCTACATATTGTTTCTCAACTACAGCATCGTTTTCTTTGATAAAGGGTAGGACAAACATACCATACAATATATCTTTATGTTCTCTCTGAACATCTTTGCTATTTAACCAATCAAACAACGAATAATTAGGCGAAAGTATGATTTGGTTTGTATCGTAATGGGAACGGATGTGTCGAAAACCTTTTTTCCTTGCTTCAGCAACTGCTCCCGCAAATTGGTTCATTTTACTATCTGCAGTGTATTTATTTACACAAGGTTGCGGACAGGATACGCTCAACTCATTAAATTGTAATTCCATACTTCCTATATCAGTTTTGATAATTGATTACTCCATTCATCCAAAAAATCTTTGGGATATTCGCTTAGTGTTCCATTCTTATCCACTTTTATTGAGTGTATCTTTGTGTATTGCTCTTTTTCGGTTGTTATTTTATCGAAATACATCACATTCACTTTCGACTTGTCAATCAAATTTCCTTTTACAGCTACTCGAATGCCATTTAAAATATGGTCACTATGCGTTTCTATAAATAATTGAGCACCAACATTTGCCGCTAATGCAATAAGTTTTCCTAATTCTGCTTGTCCTCTTGGATGAATGTGTGATTCCGGATTTTCAATGGCAATGATTTTTCCCTCTTCCGCAGTCAATAATGATAGCAAAATCGGTAAAATATAAGAAATTCCGAAACCTACATTTTTAGGACGAAAAGGATTTGTCGGATGATTGCCTAAATCAAATTGATAATCCAAAATAACCTTATTGACTTCCGGCACATATTTTGTGTTAATTAAAACACCCGGAGAAACCTCTTGCATCCATGCATTTACTTGTGCATTAAGTTTATTTGATGACGAGTGAGGATGTCGTAGAGTTCCGGAAACAATATGTTCCGCCCCAAATACATTGACATAATAAGCTGCATATTCGCCCAACAATCCTAATTGTTTTTTATCGGCAACTACAATATTCGACGCCTCATAAATATCTCTTGGACCTATTCTTTCTGCACTAATATATTGAAAGTTTTTAGTTTTCTCTCTAAAAAATTTCATGTCCTCTTTTTTATAACCGGTTTCTGCAGTCAATTTCTCCTTATCTTTTTGATAAAGAAACTTCCACGAGAAAGTTGGTTGTCCATCGAATGTGAGTGCAAAAACAATGTGTTCATCCTCTGCAAATTGGTAAAAAGCATCTCTTCCTTGTCCAATTTGAGCAAGGAGTCCATTGAGGTCTATGATTTTTTCTTCTAACTTATCGCTCTGCATTAACAGCAATAATGCCTGAACAAAAGAACTCTTGCCCATCCCATTCAAGCCCATTAACAAATTTAAGTTCTTTGTTTCCACTTGAACTTTTTTCAAAGACTTAAAATTTTCTATTGCAATTTGATTTATCATACTTCATTAAATATTGTGTTTAATACATTATTAAATTCTTTGTGTCTCAAAACCACTCTTGATTGTTCTCCGGTGCCACCTGAAAGAGAACTCTTAAATCGTTCCTTAATAGCTTTATACAGTAATTTCTTGAACTCCGTTTTTTTGTTTGTTAAGATTTGACTCTCTTTTTTATCTAATTTTGCGAAATGTACAGATACAACTTCAAACAATGCTTTATTTGTTCTATTTTGTTTTATTTGCTTACTAAATGCAAACTTGCCAAATATGTCATACGAAAGCTGCATTGCATTTTTAAAATCGATTTCAATCTGTTGCTTTTCACCATCCGGCAATTTTGACAATTTTGATAGTGCCCTATTCATAAACGTATCTAAATCATCACTTTTACTGTATTCTGTGGCGTAATCCAAGAGATAAAATGCCAAAAACCTATTCACAAAGTCCCTGTCCTCCATTCTATCCGGTTTTATTTTACTACGTGTTGCTCGCTTAAATTCAGGAGTTGATGCAAGATTTTCTAAAAAAACTGCAACATCCTGATGCATAGCGTGTCTGATTTCTTGAGCAGACAAAGTTAAGCCTCCTGTATTGATTCGCTTAAATATATTAAATTTTACACTATCTTCCCCTTCTTCCAACACATAGCATTGAAGTTGAGTTTCATTTATTTGTCGTTGTTGCGGTCTATCTAAATCGTCCCATTTTTTGTTATTAAGTGAAAGATATTCCAATCCGCTTAATCTAAGGTCTTTATCAACCATAAATCTTTTAAAAGTTGTTAATCTTTGTAAACCATCAATTATCAACCATTTATCATTGTTGCTCCCATCAAAATAAAATACCGGCAAAGGCAATCTTATGAGAATAGACTCTATCAACCGGCTTTGCTGTTCATCAGACCAAAGACCTTCTTTTCTTTGGAATTTGGTCGCCAAATCTATCTCACCATGCTTTATTCTTTCAACCATAGCATCAAGAGATATGGTTTGAGGTCTTACCTTTATTTTACTCGGAGTAAAAGGCTGTGTCATTACATCATCCATATCTTTCTTTTCTTTTGTCATTGTTAACTGTTTATCTCCAAAAATTTCACCAATGTCTGCTTCGCTTTGCCGGATTCTAACGATTCGCGGGCGATGGCGATGCAGGTTTGTATATCGTGCTGTGGTTCAATGGTTTGGATGGCTGTTGCCGCATTGACGAGCACCACATTTTTTTGCGCTTCGGTGGAGGTGTTGTTGAGAACGTTGTCAAACAGTTTGGCTGCCTCTTGCGGGGTGTTGCCGCCGTATAACTCCTTGGGAGACACGCGTTTGAAGCCTAATTGCTCCGGCGTGTAAATCGTTTCCTCTTTGGTGTTGATGACCTTAAACGTGTCTGTCAGCGAGATTTCGTCGTACCCGTCGAGGCTGTGCACAATCGAAAAATCGTTGCCGCTTTCCTGATATATATAATGGTATAGTCGCGCCATTTTCAGGTCGTAAACGCCGAGCACCTGCCGCTTGGGCATCAGCGGGTTCACAATAGGTCCCAAGATATTGAAAAACGTGCGCACTCCCAATGCTTTACGCACCGGAGCCACCGTTTTGAGTGCCAAATTGAACAGCGGCGCGTGCAGATAGCCAAAATTGGTGGCATCGAGCGATTTTTTGTGCAAATCCACGTCTTTGGAGAATTTCACGCCGTGCTCTTCCATCACGTTGGAGGCACCGCTGACGGATGTTGCGCCGTAATTGCCGTGTTTCACCACCTTGTAGCCTGCCGCCGCGGTTACGATGCAGGCTGCGGTGGAAATGTTGAACGTGTTTTTGCCGTCGCCGCCCGTGCCCACGATGTCGATGGGGTTGTAGTCGCGCAGTGCGTCCACGTTCACGCGCATCTCCAGCAGGGCTTCGCGAAAGCCAAGAATCTCGTCCACACTGATGCTCCGCATGAAAAACACGGAGATGAACGCCGCGATTTGTGCGTCATTGAACTCACCCTCTGCCATCCGCGTCAGGATGGTCTGAGCCTCGCTACGGCTCAGATATTGATGTTCAAACAGTTTATTTAGTGTTGTTTTCATTTCTCAAAAATTTCTGCAAAGGTAGGTGTTTTTCTTTTACAAAAAAACAGGAGATAAATCATCTCCAGCAATTCAGCCAGTAAAAAATAATCACGCGCATTCGATCCGCTTCCAGCCAGCAGACAAAGCTACCGCCCTCTCGTCAAGTTATGCGAAAGCAGAAGAGTTGATAGCATGTCTTACATTAGTGTCTATGTTGTTTATTTATTGTGTTTTATGCATTTCACGTCTTGAATTCGGGAGCAAGACATCTCCGCGACGGTTTTTATGCCGTAATCGATTGATATTATGATGGTTGCGGCGTGATTAGAGAGCCATCGTATGGGCTAACAAAAATCATGTAGGCGACCAGATTTTGCCAAATGTTGCGGATTGTTTCTTTTGAGTGCTCTTTGAGCATCTCTACGACCACACTGCTGTGTTCAACGAATTGATTTATCGCGTGGGCAATTTGGAGACTGCTGTAATAGTTCTGTAGCCCCTCATAGCTGTTGCGAGAGTATTTGTGTTCCAATTCGTAATCGCCACATTTTTGAGCGTTAAATCCCTCATTTTCAATCTTCCAGCGCAACCGTCCGCCGGATGATAATGCATGGATGGTGTCCGCAGTTGGCTCAATGTTGGTGACATATTCAAAGCAAAATTCCTCCGGTTTTTCGGTTGTCTTTTTGTCCTTTTTTTCGTTCGGTTTTTGATACTTCGTTCGCGTTTCAAGGCACTGAAACCAATGCAAATGGTACTTTTTATGATAAAAAATATCCGTTTTAAAGCGATATTTGCTATCAATCCATTTATCATTTTTCATGCAAAGATGTTCGCGTTTCGGCGGTCTGCGTTTTGCCTCGCCAAGTTCGCCCTGCACACCATCGGACAGTGCTTTTTCGGGTAAAACAATAATGTATTTCCACTCATTTTTTTCGCAGACCTCGAAAACCCCCTCGTAGGGATACAATCCATCGGCTAAAATGCAGATAGGCAGGCGTGGAAAGTTCTTTTTGAGCGTTTTAGCTAAGCGCAGGAAGGCTTTGCGTTCGCAATCCTGCTTGACATAATCGCCCTCCGGATTTTCAATCCATTCGGTTGCCAAAGGCAGGCATAGCCCATCATGCGTAACCAGTTTAGCCTCCAAAGCATAGTGATAATAGGTCACAACGCCTTTTTTCGACGTTTTTGTCAAGCAATGCGGACAATGCGGGTGGTCATAACTGACAATCCCTGTGGCATCAATGGCTACCATGTAATACTTGTTTAGTAAGCGGCTGTTACGCAGGCACTTCTGATTGAATAAATCGCTCATCAGTTCCATTTTAACCTTTTCTAACTGTTCGGGCGGGAGTTTGCGAAGCACCTTTGCTATCGT
>BBRT01000308.1 GCA_001417715.1 Candidatus Symbiothrix dinenymphae | reverse complement strand
TTTCTGTGCAAGGGCTGTTTGCGCAAGATACAGTTACCAGTGACCAGTTACCGGTGACCAGTGACCGGTTACCGGTTTCCGATACTATTCCTGAGATGGCTGTGGATACTCTTCGGGTGGGTGCTGATAGTCTTCAGGTGGTTGTGGATACGGTGCCTGCTCGTGCGAGCTCTTCTGCTATTGATGCGCCTGTGGAGTATACTGCCAAAGATTCTACTGTGATGTTGCTGAGGGGTGGCAACCGTATTTTTTTGTATGGCGAGGCCACGGTGCTCTATACCAACTTGGATTTGTCGGCGGCAAACATTGTTATGGATGCCGACAGCAGCATTATTACTGCCACGAGCGATATTGATTCGCTGGGGCAGGAGTTTGGCTATCCGAGTTTCAAGGAAGGCGATACGCAATATGAATTTCGCAAAGCCCGGCACAATTTCAAGACGAAAAAACTGTCCAGCACCGATATTATCACCAACCAGGGGGATGGGTATGTCAAGGCGGCGCGTGCTAAGCAAATGTCCGG
>BBRT01000307.1 GCA_001417715.1 Candidatus Symbiothrix dinenymphae | reverse complement strand
AATAAGATGAAAAAGTATGTTATTTTGATAGGAATGGTTGCATTGATGAGTTCTTGCAACGACGATATGTACGACAACATCAAAGAGCTTGTCGATTCTGAAACGGTCTATCCGGCCGGATACGACCAGGCGGATGTGGTACCGCCGAAATCGGGTCATGAGAGAGTAGAAATTGTCTTGTGCGCAAATCCCGACGAAGAGCCGTATCTCCCCAGAGCAGTAAAAACCGTGGTGGAATATGGCGATACGGTAGTGGAGTTTACACCTGCGCGTTCCCGAGTGAGTGTGGAGGGACTTAAAATTCCGCAAGTGTATCACTTCAAGATTTATACCGAGGATGAGTTTGGCAATAAATCCACGCCGGTAACAACTGAAGGAAGACCGTTCACGGATGCAGATAAAGGTGCGCTGGTGGTGTTACCCGCGGTTTCCACTTCCGTATCGCAAGCTATTATCCGTTGTCCTCCAGTGCCCGACTCGTATGCGTTTTGTAGCGCAAGCTACAGTTATCCCGACAAAACCGAT
>BBRT01000306.1 GCA_001417715.1 Candidatus Symbiothrix dinenymphae | reverse complement strand
CTCACCGTCGGCACCACCGACTTTCTCCTGAGCCTGCCCAACGCGGCACGCCTACAGGCAGACCAATATACGCATGTTACGGTAACGTTTGCCGACAACACCGCCCGATTGTATATCAACGGGGATTCGGTGGCTACCGCCACCGCCACGGTTACCGCCGCGAGCGAGAGCGCCGCCGCGAGCGCTGCCGCGACCGCGACTGCGGACAGCATTTATCTGGGCAAGAGTAAGGCTTCGGTAGCCGGTTTCACCGGCTTCATGGACGAAGTCCGCATCTGGAAAAAAGCCCTGACGCCGACCAAAATCAAGCAAGACTACGGGCGCTTCATAGCCGGCAAAGAGGCAGACTTGCAAGTCTATTACCGCTTCGACGAACTAAGCGACGATGAGGTCTATGACGCCTCAGCCACCGCCAGCGGCACCACATTCAACGAAAATCACGGCGCCGTTCACACTGCAAGCAATACCAAACATGATTTTCATACCTTAACTAATGCTCCCAATGCAGCGTTGTTGGCAAACCGAGCCATCACCGATGTGAACGGCTCCTATATTCTCAACACTATCCCCTACGCGGGCGATGGCACCTCGTTTACGCTGACGCCGAGTTTGGGCGAAGGCTCAAGTGCGCATCTGTTTGCGCCAACCACGCGAACGTACCATTTCAATGCCGCCAGCCACATCTATAACAGCGCGGATTTTGAAGATAAATCATCGTTCAAGGTATCGGGTAAGGTCATGTATGAAGGCGGCAATTACCCGGTGGAGGGTTGTACGTTCACGATAGACGGCAACCAGTGTTTGTCGAACGGGAAGCCTATAACGACTGCTGCGAACGGTACTTACGAGCTGGAAGTGCCTGTCGGCGTGCACGAATTTAAGGTGGAGAAGCCCGGACACTGGTTTGCCAAAGATGGCAAAGCCTTGTCGCTGACTACCGGACAAAATCTTGATTATCAGAGCGACCGCTCCGGCGTGCATTTCTATGACCAGACACGTGTGAAAGTGATTGGGCATATTGCCGGGGGCATACAGGAGTCCGAGGTCGTTTCGGGCTTTGGCTGGGGTAGAAATAATATCGGGGCGGATTCGTTGGTGTTCACGGCGGTTGATAAAGTGGGACAGCCCAAGTTGCGTTATGAAGCCTCCGGAGATACCACTATTATCAATTTGCACGACAAAGGCGCGTGGCTGCGAAACATGACGTACCATATCTCTTCGAACGACACCACCGAGTGGAACCCGGCTGACTATATGGATGAAAACGGCGAGATGGATTGGGATAGATTGATGCTTGATGATGCCGAGTCGTGGGGTGCGTATTTTGACGAAGAAACAGGCACCGTGGATTGGGTGAGGTTTCTCCTGGATGATATGATTGCGAGCGATTGGCTGGACATCCCCACAGAAGAAGAAAATCAGGAGTGGGCAGAGTTCTGGGAAGATTTTTGGGATGATTCAGAAGACGATGAGGGTGATGCCGATGCTGATGCTGATGCTGATGCTGATGCTGATGCTGATGCTGATGCCGATGCTGATGCTGATGCTGACGCTGACGCCGACGCCGATGCTGACGCTGATGCTGCCGCTGCTGCCGATACTGCTTGGCTTGACTTTTTTGACACAGAAACCGTTCTGTTTGATTGGTTGAACTATCTCTTGGCGCAAGAGACAGAGGAGGAGGCCGCTTGGAGCGAGCCCACCCAGGAAGATGAAGAGGCTGAAGATTATGAAGATTACCTTGATTACGAATCCGAGGATGATTATGAATTTGAGTATGAGTGGGAATATGAGTTGGCGTTAGAAGATGCCGGATTTGAGCCCGGTGCCTTTGCGCAGGATGAAACAGAGATGACGATAAACGGCAATAGCATCACGATTCATGTCAACCCCGTCTCCGGCGAATATGTGGCTTGGCTGTACCCCGAACTGTATGATATAGAGCCTGTTAAAACAAGTTTTCATGGTACTGTCTACGACAGACATGAAAGGCTCGACCTGCGCGATGCGCCCGTTGCCGATGACGCTACGATGAAGAAAAACATGCTCACTCGGGGCGAACAAACAGACACCATCCGCTACCACAAGGAATGGAACTATAATTATCGTGCGGAACCGATTTACACCCTGCGGCAGTGGGTGTGGAATGACGAAGATGAAACGGCGGGTGATTTTGTCGATTATTTTGGTGAAAAAGAGTATGTTTTTGCCGACACAACGCTTATGCTGGTGAATTTGGACTTGGAACCGAACGATGCCAATTTTTACACCTTTGACAAACCGGTATTCCTGCAAGGCAAATCGTATCTGTTTGTGCTGCAGGCTAATGAATATTATGTCAGTGACGAGAAATTAACCATAGAGGCGCACTCGGTGGAGGATGCAACCTTTAGCATCACATCCACCATCGCTGAAAATTCTGCGCCGGTTACTATTGCTTTGGATGCGGAATCAGGAGTTGGCTTTTATGAGTTTGTTGTTGGAGCTCCGAGTGGCGACGGTCCGTCGCGGTTGTCGACCACGATGACCACCGGCGGACGGTCCTATTATTCGGATGATTTTGGTGCTACAGGTTTGGAAGCATACGTGCTGGGCGGAACATCCACCGGCACCGATTTCCGGACGACAGCACCTCCGAAAGTGGATTTTGTGCTCCACGACCCTCCCGGCACAAGCAGCTATGCCTATATCAATGCCGGTACAACGCTGGTGCACACTGAGTTTGATTCATGGGCAAAGGGCACGTTGATAACTTCTAAAAATACCCTCTCGCTCGGCTATTCCACGATGATGGTGCTGGGGGTTGTTGGCACGTCTGCCTCCGCTTATGGAACAGGAGGCACGGGATTGGAGACTAACCAGATGTCAATGGACAATGGCTCTACGCAAACGACCTACACGTTCACTCAGGGCTTTTCCACGATGGGTAACCCTGCCCTTATGGGTGCCGGTGCTGAGGTGCTGGTGGGCGACCCGGGCGATTTGTTTGTCGGGCAGGCGGTGAATACCCTCTTTGGCAAAGTCAATGCTGTGGAGATTAGCCGGACAGAGACTTTTTCCAACCCGGATAACATTTTTACAGACCGGACTCAAGATTTTGCTATCGGCAAAACATCTATTATGGGAGTAGGGGAGAGTTTTGAAACAAGTTTTGCCTACACGGAATATGAAATAGAGAACTTCGTGATTCCCAGGTGGGAGGATGCCGTGAGGGGATTGTTGTCGCGCATTGTCATCCCAAAAATAAAGAACAGAACCAAAGAGTGGAACGACAGTGCCATGTGCGCCAAATTGCTAAGCAATTACGGCATTGATGTCAGAAATATCACCGCTCCGCTCTATGTGTCGCATTTACGTGAAAACCATAGCAAATTTGGAAAGTTGAACAGCGATACCGCGTTTCACGAGCGGGCAACGGCGGAGGGTGCTCCTTCCGGACCGAGCTATACCATTATTTGGGACAGCACCTCGCTGGAGACTATGAAGAAGATAGATGTGCCTGATTTGGGACCTATAGAGGAGTGCCCTCAGGATTCGGTTCTCATGGCGTACGACCAGATAAACGGGTGGCTCCGCATTTTGGCACAAAATGAAATAGCCAAATTAACGGGCGAATATACGCAGAATCTCAGCTTTGGCGCCGGCGTGGGCAGCGTTGGCATCAGCACCTCCCACGACACGATTTATTCGTTTGGCTCAAGCAGCAATCGCACCCACAGGGTGTATGTGTCTGCGCACGAAGAAGGGAAGGTTAGCGGCGAGTTTGTGTCTGCGCGTAGGGTGGCTGCCGACGGTGCGGTGAGCTCTGATGCCGGCGGCAGTGCCCTCGCAGCAGTGTCGGTGCAACCGGTAGCTAACAGAGCTGTTTTGCATCCGGGTTCTCGCAATGGTAACGGTGGTAACAGTAAGCACAGTGCTATAAGAAGCCACATAGCTACCCGCCGACCCGGTACTCCCCGGAGTCAGGGTTATCCTAATTTTTATAACGCTACCCGTCGCTCACATGCGTCCAAAGGCTCAGGCTCAGGCTCAAGTTCCGGATCCAGCACCAGCTCCAGCTCCAGCTCGACACGAGCCCCTCGAATCGGGCAAGCGAACTTTTTTTGGGGATTGAACAGCGCAGATGGAAAACCATATATGTATCACCGGACGGTAGCTGCAGATGGTAAAGTAGAAATGAAAAGGCTTTCGGAGGCGCAGTCTTCCTACGCCCAAAGAGACGCGCTGGGTAATTTCGTCAAAAGATTACCTAATGGGGATATCATGTTTTGTGATGTTAATGGCGGACTTATAACGATGAGTTCAACGGACGGGCACGGTAATGTGGATATAAGTCACGCGGAGGCCTTACCTTTCCGAACTGTTCACACCTCGAGTGTGAACATAAGCAGAACGGCATTTAATGCATGGGATGCTGCGCGTCCGGTGGGGTCGATGCCTGCGGATTTATATTTCGATGGTATGTCTGCTTTTGCTAATTGGAGACAGCGGCACCCGCACGCGTTTGCCGGTGATTTTTTCGCCAGTAACACGTACGACAAATGGAACAACCGCCAGAGGCATGGAAAAGCGGTGGCGACAGCACGAAAATGGAGAAATGATGAACTAAAACAGAAATGGAAAGCACGTGTGAGAAGACCAAACAAACAATATGAAGGATGGAAGTCAGATATAGACATAAAGAAGAAACCCGTCCAGAGCGGAAAAAGAACCGTAGATAAAGCATTCGACATAGCAAGAAAAAAAAGAAATCAGCTCATTCCTGTGCTATTTGTGGAATTCCCGCACCCACCAAAAGCAAAACCAAAACCAAAACCAAAACCAACACCGAAGCCGCCGGCACCGACACCGACGCCGAAGCCGAAGAAGAAAGTGAAAGTGAAGAGACCGGCGTTGGTGACGCCGACACCGACGCCGACGCCGCCGAAGCCGCCGACGCCGCCGGAGACGACGACGGAGACGACGACGGAGGAGACGAAGGAGACGACGGAGGAGACGAAGGAGACGACGAAGGAGACGACGGAAGAGCCGACGAAGGAGACGACGGAGGATACGACGACGGAGAAGCCTAAGCATAAGTCTAAGCCTAAGCCGCCGCCGCCGAAGAAGCGGAAGAAGACGCCGTCGCCGCAGCAGCCGGTGCCGACGCCGCCGACGCCGCCGTCGACGGAAACGGAAACAGAGGAATCAGAGGAAACGAAATCAGAGGAAACGAAATCAGAGGAACCGGAATCAGAGGATTCGGAAGAGACAACAGAGGATCCGGATCCGAAATCAGAGGATTCGGAAACGGAAACGCCGCCGACGCCGGATACGCCGGATTCAGATGAGGATGAGGATGAGGAAGAGGAAGAGGATGATGATGATGATGAAACCGATTCAAAGTCGTCGAAGTCGTCATCGTTAGACTCAGTTCACTCCAGTCATTTTGTTCCACCAAAAGATGATAAGAGAAATGCATGGGACTGTATACGTGATAATGACGATGGAGCCGATGTTAACCCCCCCCCCAAACGACTAGTGTCTCGTCGCACAGCGAAATCCTCCTTCCTGCCCCCATCCGATACGTTTGCCGTAGCATCTGCCGACGCCGAAGCCCTGTCGCGCGTTGTCCTGCGTGACAATGCCTTTGGCGGCGCAACTGCTGACGTTTGTCCCGGTAGTGCGGCTAAGAACAAGAAAGATAAATACGACATCGACGGCGATGGCAAAGCGGACATCCCCGGAGGACAGGAACAGGCAGTGACTGCGAAGGAAGTGTTGGAGGCGTGTGATAACGCTACCGGCAAAGGCAACGGCAACGGCGATGCGTTTGCCGGCGTGAGCGGCGCTGCTCGCGACCACAAAAAAATAGGAGAATTTAAAGGTGCGAGCATGAGTATTAACGTACAGACGATAGAGATGGATAATACCTCAACCGGCATATTCGGCGGTGCTTCCGGAGTTGCTATGGTCAGTGACTTTAATAATTCTGTTGCTCTGCGCGGTTCCATTGGCACCGGTCTGGAATTAGACCAGGAAGGAAGCGATACAGACAACTCCTCGGACGGCTCAACCACCGACCGCACGCAACGCTATTCATTCGGCTTTGTGCTGGCAGAAACAGGCAACACCGACGAGTTGAGCGTGGATTATGGCATCGACCCGCTGTCGGGAACATACATGTTCCGCCTGCGCGGCGGACGCACCAGCTGCCCGTATGAAGGCGAGCGAAAGACGAAGTTCTACGCAGAGGGAGAATACACCCTCCATCCGGCAACGATGAAGATAGAAGTGCCAAAGCTGGAAGTGGATAATGCCTACCGCTCAGACATCCCGACGGATGGACAAGGCGTGTTCACACTGAAGCTGCAGAACGAATCGGAATCGCACGAAACGGGCTATTTTGTCCTGAGCGTAGATGAATCGAGCAATCCTTATGGCGCAGTGGTTAAGATGGACGGCGAGCCATTAGTTGAAGGTCGCAAGTTCACAGTACCGTTTGGCACAGTCGTCCATAAGACGGTGACCATAGAGCGCGGTGCAGGCGACAGCTGCGAACACCACATACGCCTCATATTGGCTTCGGAATGCGACGGCACGGCATCGTATGCCGCCACCTTGCATGCATCGTTTTTGCTGGAAGACAGCGAAGTGCGCCTCAGCACGCCGAAAGGCGACAACTGGGTTCTCAACGGCACAGCTGCTGATGCTATACTCCCGTTGCTGATTACGGATTACGATGTGACCAAGCCGAACTTCGGCTATATCGAGTTGCAGTCGCGCTCCGCGAACCAAAGTTGGCAAAGTGCCTTGTCGGAGAAGCGCTTTTATGCGGGTGATATCGAAGGCAACACCATCGCTTGCGAGTGGGAGAGGCCTATGGACGGCACCTACGAGCTGCGCGTCGGCTATGTTCGCACAATGAACGACGGCACGCCTATTTCCACATCCTACTCAACAGCCATCAGAGGCATAGTGGACGCGGCAAAACCGCAAGTGCTGGGCACCCCAACACCGGTAGACGGCATCCTGACCCCGAAAGATGAGATTTCGGTGCTGTTCAACGAAGACATCGACCGAAGCGGATTCACCGACTACAGCCATGAAACCGGCGAGCATATTACGGTAACTGCCCTTACCCTCCAGACAGACCAGCATGGTAACGAGCTGGAGATACCCAACTATGTAGCCGAGTTCAGCGCCTCAACCGCCGGGCTGACTATCCCGTCTACTATGCTGGTGATGAACCCGTCTGACAGCTACCTGCTGGAATTTTGGTTCAGAGGTGCACCGCAGGCGGATGTAGCGCTGTTCACAGGCGGCGCCGATACCAACATCACGACTGTAGGCTTCAATGAGAACGGCAGACTGACGCTGCAAGTGAAGGAAACCTCCTATCTGGTGTCGCAGACCGACTTTTTGGATAGCAAGTGGCACCACTTCGCGCTAAATGTGCTGTATGGCAACGGCGTGTTCGTGTATGTCGACGGGAAAAATTACAAGCAACTGCCGAAGACCACATTGGCTGACGGCATGGCAGGCAACAAGTTCACATTAGGCAGCAGCTTCCGCGGCGGTATAGACGAGTTCAGACTGTGGCGCGGCACGCGCTCCGCCGAGCTTATCCGCGGCGATATGAACCACGGCCTGGACGGCACGGAAGCAGGTTTGGAAGCCTATTTTCCGTTTGAGAATACGCTTAACAACCAAGGTGTTTTGACATCAACACCAACCTGGCTCGACAAGAAGAGTGGCATCGCGGCAACACCAACAAGTGTCACGCTGACAGATGCCGATGCTCCGCCACTGAAGCCCGCGCGCGAACCCCAGTCGGTACGTCACACGGCGGTAGCCTCGCGCAACCGCATAGCCATCACGCTGACCGCACCGCCCGCCAGTATAGAAAACAGCACCCTGCACATCGCGCTGCAAAATGTGCAAGACATCCACGGCAATAAGGCAGACCCGATAACGTGGACGGCTTATGTGAACACAAGCCGTCTGGTGTGGGACATCCGCGACAAGAGCATCACCAAAAATTATTTGGAAGAAGTAGTCTTTGAAGCAAAAATTGCCAACACGAGCGGGCTGCAGGAGACATGGTCTGTCAAGGGCTTGCCGACGTGGCTCTCCGTATCAAAGAAAGAGGGAACCCTGCGTGCTTTGAGCGACGAGAGATTGACATTCACCGTCAGCGCGACCACGCCGATGGGCATCCACGAAGCCACCGTCTATCTGACGGGCAACGACGGGATAGATGCGCCCATGAAATTGCAGGTGGAAGTGACTGACCAGCAGCCTGATTGGACGGTCAATCCGGCGGCTTTCCGGTATAGCATGAACCTCATTGGCGAGTTGCTCCTGAATGGCGCGCCTATAGAGAACAGCAAAAGCCTTGTAGCAGCGTTTGTTACCACCGACACCGGTGAGGAACAGTGCGTGGGTGTTGTTCCGCTGACACGCCGCGGAGAGGCATACCTTGTGGAGATGACGATATATGGCAACGAACGGGAGAAAATGCAGCAAGCGCTGCTCCATTTCAAGGCGTATGATGCCTCCGCAGGGGTTGTTTACAGCAAGGTAACGACCGAAAACCCGACAGAGATTCCTTTTATAGAAGGTGACACTTACGGCTTCGACAGCCCTGTCAGGATGAATATAGTGCAGGAGTATGTAGAGCAGCGCGTGCATTTGGCAAGAGGCTGGACATGGGTGTCGTTGAACACCCAGCCGGTGGGCAACGACACTCTGGTGGCTGCCGTCTTTGCACCGGTGAAGGCACAAACGCTACAGGCAAAAGACCGCTATTATATAGTGCGCCCCACCGCCACCGGCTGGACAGGCAATATGGAGGGCGTAGGAGCCGGCAGGATGTACAAAATGCAGATGACCGAATCCACCACATTGCCCGTCAACGGCAAGAAAATAGAGCCCGACAATGTGCCCATAACCGTGCACAGCGGCTGGACATGGCTTGCTTACACGCCAAATTTCAATATGTCGCTGAACGAAGCCCTGGCAGATTTGCAGCCAATGGAAGAGGATGTTATCAAGAGCCAAAACGGTTTTGCAACGTATATAAACGGCGGCTGGTTAGGCAGTATGGAGAATATGGAAGCCGGCACAGGCTATCTCTATCGGTCGAAAGCAGGTGTTGGAAAGACATTCTACTATCCGGCAAATCCGTCCTCTACCGTCCATGTATCGGCAACAGCGGCTGCAACCGCAGCTGCAACCGCAACCGCCGCAACGGCGGCGACCGCAACCGTCGAGCCGACACATTGGAAGCCTGTCAGCGTAGCGCAATATTCCGGCAACATGAGCATCATAGCCGAAGTGCGGGATAATGAGGAGTTGCTCACTCGTGCAGAAGTCGCCGTGTTTGCAGGCGAAGAGTGTCGCGGTGTGGCGAAGACTAACGACAAAGGGATGCTGTTCATCTCCGTAGCAGGCGATGCAGATGTGCCGCTCACGTTCCGAGTGTTTGACACGGCAAAGGGTGTTGAGCGTGAGGTGATGCAGGAAGAGAGGTATCAGAGCGATGCGATATTGGGTGCAGTGAAGGAGCCGTATATCATTCAATCACTCGCAACACCTCAGGGCGCCAATATCCGCATTAAGCCCACGAAAGTAAAAACTACGTTCGAGGTGGTCGCAGACAACGACAAAACGCTTCGCAGCATCGCTATCTACGATGTAAAAGGGCAGCTCGTGCAGCGAATTAGCGACGTGAAGGCATCCACCAAAAAAGTGGATGTAGCAGGCTTGGCTCCAAATGTTTATCTGGTGACGGTGGAGACCACTGATGGGGAGCGGCTGATGGCGCGAATTGTTAAGGAGAACTAAATTTAAATAAACTTTGTAAATTTAAAGAAAATTTAAAATGTGTATTAAAAAAAAGCCGTACCTTTGCGGCAAAGTGTATTAGTGTTTAAATTTGGATGATATGTTACAGACATTGCCCATAGGGATACAGTCGTTTGCGAACTTGCGCAAAGATGATTGCTTGTATGTTGATAAGACGGAGGAAATTCACCGTCTCATCACATCCGGCAGGGTTTTCTTCTTGTCGCGCCCGCGCCGATTTGGAAAATCGCTGCTGGTGAGCACGATGGAAGCCATCTTTAAAGGCAATAAAGCCTTGTTCACGGGGCTGTGGATTGAAAATAATTGGGATTGGACGCAACAGTATCCGGTGATTCGGTTGGATTTAGGGGAAATAAACAATGACACACCGGAAGGTTTGCGGAAAGGTCTTGAGGATGCTATTGCGCTGATAGCCCAACAACATAACATCACGTTGACAAGCACCGGTGCCGACAGTTTTTCCGAATTAATCAGAACGTTGCACCAATCAACAACGCAACGAGTCGTGGTTTTAGTGGACGAATATGACAAGCCAATTACTGACAATCTGTCAAATCGTGATATTGCAGAAGCTAACCACTTGGTTTTGAACAATTTCTATCAACGGCTTAAACCCGCCGATGAACATTTGAAATTTCTATTTTTGACGGGAGCGTCCAAATTTTCTTATGCTTCCGTCTTTTCGGGATTAAATCACTTGCGCGACATCACGCTATTTGATAAATTTGCCACTATTTGCGGCTACACGCAGACGGAGGTGGAGTTTTATTTTGATGCCTACATTGAACAATTGGCGCAAAAAGAACACAGGGCGAAGCAAGAAACAATAGATGAAATCAAGCGTTGGTACGGTGGCTATTCTTGGGATGGCGAAACGTTTGTGTATAATCCGATATCAACTTTAATGCTTTTCGGGCAGCAAGAGTTTACAGACCATTGGTTTGCAACGGGTTCTCCTACTTCTGTAGTCAATATATTAAAAGCGCACGCTGATGTGAAATCGCTTTTGGAGCCTGTTCGGATGGAGGCTATGGATTTTGGAAATATTGATATTCAGGCGATACATCCGCAGACATTGATGTTTCAGACGGGTTATTTAACAGTAAAAAAAATAGAAGAAAATCCGTTTGACGACATCGTGTACACATTGGGCGTGCCCAATGAGGAAGTGAACATGGCACTAACGACTCATTTAGTGGTTAATGATTAATGATGAAATTAAGAAATTTAAAAACTTAAAGATATGATAAAGAAATTATTTTTAGGAATTGTGCTTTTCGCAATGTGCGGCGTGCAGAGTGCGTCGGCGCAGGGTGCGTCGGTGCAGGGTGCTTATGACCATGATTTTGACAATGGCGAATTTGGGATGAAGCTATGGGTGGAATATGATTATATTGATATTCTTTATAAGTATAAGGGGATGACGCCACCGATAGATTCCATCAAAGTAGAATACTCAATCAATGGTGGTGTTGAGTGGATAGAACTTGCTTGTTTTGTGAACGACCCAGTTTTTGTGGATGTGAATTCGTTATTACGTTCGAAAGCCGATGAAACTATAGAGGTGCTGACAGCAGAAGAAGCAGACAGATACCCCATAAGGTATAGCGCTGGGAATCTTTGGGATTGTTATGCTAATGTTAGATGGCGCCCCAATAGATATATTTCAAACCTTAATATCAGAGTGAAAGGTAGGCGACGCCAAGTTGGGTGGTTGGTATGGGCTGGATATTTTCCTTTTCAATTTGGGAGCCTTCCAATGACGAAGCCGCAGCTGCACAAGCCGGAAATCACCGGCTATGAGATACTGGGTGATGGGAGAATAGAGGTCAAGACCAACATTCCCGGATTTACTCCTTTTGATGATTGGGGCGAAGCAAACCATACCAAGATGTCTTTATTTGTTCTGGAAGACCTCCTGATTTATAAGTCACCGACACCCGAAAGTGAGATAAGAGTAAGATGGAATTCGGGTTCACCCAAACCCGTCGCGGCTCAGGAGAATAGTATGGATACACTATGTACCCGGGATCAATACAGCAAAAACATAGAGTTGAAAGTCAAGACGGCGCGCACGGATTATTACAAGCTGCCCTT
>BBRT01000305.1 GCA_001417715.1 Candidatus Symbiothrix dinenymphae | reverse complement strand
TGACGCGCTTCACAGCTGACAACCCAAGCCCAGCACGCTTTTTTTCTGTTCGTCCGTCAGACCTCCGGGCACAGGGTTGAATGAATAAGCTCTTTCCAACGAGATTTTTTTATGGGTAAAATCTATATATGTAAATTGATTATGCGAATTGACCACATCATAGCCATCTTCTATGGCTTTTTTGGCGAGGGACGGGTTTCCCTCCCAAAATTGAACAACAGTACCGGGGGCAAGACGCTGTTCGGTAGCGTTGTCATCATTCCCCCCCCCGTGGACATTCGCACCGGTTATTTCGTTCCAACCCATCATACGCCGTCCTTTGGAAGTAATCCATTGCGACATTTTGTTGGTAAAATCAATTTGCAGGTCGGCAGGTGTTTTGATGCCCTTCTCTTTCATGTATTGGCTGACGGCAGGGGAATTTTTCCAACTATTATAATCCACCTCATCGCCGCCGAAATGAATGACCTTGCTCGGAAATAAAGCCATCACCCCCGTGAGTACATCGTGAAAGAAGGCAATACATTT
>BBRT01000304.1 GCA_001417715.1 Candidatus Symbiothrix dinenymphae | reverse complement strand
CGAGAAGTAGAGAAAATATATTACCGGCTATTTGTGAAAAAATACTCGTGAAATAGAGTTTGGTACTAAACGACAGCATTGGTTTCAATGGCGAAAAATCCAATTTCCATGTAGGTTGCCACGGTGCAATGAGCAATCGCAACACAGCCCCCAAGAGGCTCTGTAATGCTAATTGCAAGGCAAGTGCCCAATAAGTAAAGCCGTATATGGCTAACCCAACTCCCACACTGCTACCAACCAAGACGGAAATCATATCTATTTGAGCTTGTCGCTTGGCATTCAATTGTTTAAATAGAACAGTATAAGAAGTGGTGCTGACACCTGCAAAAAGGAAACTGAGAAATACAACGCGCGATAAATTAGTCAGTTCGGGTCGCTTGTAGAACTCGGCAATCAGCGGGGCACAAACGAAAAGTATCCAGTATAGCAATATACCAGCAAACACAGTAAACCAAAAAACGGCATTAAAATCGGCCTGAATGGCATCCCGCCTATTAGTCAATTCAGCAGAAACGCCGACATTAATAGT
>BBRT01000303.1 GCA_001417715.1 Candidatus Symbiothrix dinenymphae | reverse complement strand
GAGTGTATTCCACTTGCTGCGGTTCGGGCAGGATGGAATACGGGCGGATTTCGTCTTGACCGTAGGCATTAAAGCCTGACAGAAGACATACTGCTAAAAAACACTTACTTACTGTTTTCATTTTTGTTTTCATTTTTACTCTTTTTATTTATTAAAGTTCGGATTCTTCTACCGATAATCTTTCGCCAATCAGTACGCCATAACCCATGCCATTCAACTTGGAATGCACTTTGGCAGTGTCTATCATGCTTCCGGTAGAGAACTGCTCCATGAACAAATCCTGCATTTGCGCTGTTTTCTCTTCGAGCGTCATACGCTTCAACAAATCGGCCACACGCGCTTCCACCGGTTTGGACGCATCTTTATAAACAGGGAGTCCGCTATTTCCCGAACAAGCGGCGACTAACAAGGTAGTCAAAATAATTAAATTTTTCTTCATTGTGTATATTATTTATTTTATTTATTCTTTTTAAACATGTGATTATCAAGCCATAACTTCGTCTTTAATTTTCAACTTTCAATTGTTCAATCCT
>BBRT01000302.1 GCA_001417715.1 Candidatus Symbiothrix dinenymphae | reverse complement strand
CCGATACCCCAATTCAAAATACCGCCGCGCGATTAAAGCCGTCAACGAGGCGGAGTCCGAAAAAATGATGGAAATCCGCAGCCGTTTCCGCGCTGAAGACCCCACGTGGGTAGTTGAGCAGTCGAAAGAACTGAAACAAATCATCGTGTCCGGTCAGGGCGAGTTTCACCTGAAAACCCTGAAATGGCGGATTGAAAACAACGATAAAGTGCTCATCGAGTTCTTTGAGCCGAAAATTCCGTACCGCGAAACTATCACCAAACAGGCGCGTGCGGACTATCGCCACAAAAAACAATCGGGCGGCGCAGGACAATTCGGCGAGGTGCACCTGATTGTGGAGCCGTATATCGAGGGACAGCCGATGCCCGAAACGTACAAATTCAGCGGGCAGGAATTTAAGATTCAGGCACGCGACGTGCAGGAGCACGACTTGGAGTGGGGCGGCAAATTGGTGTTTGTCAATTCCATTGTGGGTGGTGCGATTGATGCGCGCTTCCTGCCGGCTATTCTCAAAGGCATTATGGCGCGGATGGAGCAGGGTCCGCTGACCGGCTCGTATGCCCGTGATGTGCGCGTGATTGTCTATGACGGCAAAATGCACCCGGTGGATTCCAATGAAATTTCGTTTATGCTCGCCGGTCGCAATGCGTTTTCGACAGCCTTCAAAGAAGCCGCGCCGAAAATTCTGGAGCCGATTTACGACATTGAGGTGTCGCTTCCTGCCGAATACATGGGCGATGTGATGGGCGATTTGCAAAGTCGCCGCGCCGTGATTATGAATATGAGTTCGGAGCATGGTTATGAAAAACTGCTTGCAAAAGTGCCTCTGAAAGAGATGGGCAGCTATTCCACCGCGCTGAGTTCCATCACAGGCGGTCGCGCGTCGTTCACGATGAAGTTCGCAGCCTACGAATTAGTTCCGGCTGATGTGCAGGATAAGTTGCTGAAAGAGTATGTAGCGCAGGATGAGGAATGATGGTCTGAATTTTGATTTTCGGATGATTTAAGTGTCTGTATTATCGGTGTGCCTGCTTAGCCTTTTTCAAAACAATATACAGAAACACTGCGATAAACATCGACCAGGCAGCCATTTCCCAACCGGAGATGAAAATGCCGCTGATATTGTGATACGAATAGGCATCTAAGGTGCGTGTAACAGCGATAAAACCGTCTAAACAGAGGTTTAGGGGCATTGTGATTAGTGGAAAATTGCCAAACGGCGCAACCACCAAGAGCGTAGCCGGAATCAGAGCAATCAAAATGCTCGACAAGGGCAGCAGCAGGATGTTGGTTGCCAAAAACAGCACCGGAAATTGGTGAAAATAATACACCGTGAGCGGCAAAACACCAATTTGCGCCGCAACGGACACGCAGCAAAGTTCCCACACATACCTCAACAGCGGATTGCGCGACTGATACAATCGGACGAGAGGCGGATTGACAAGCACAATGCTCACCACAGCCAAAAAGCTCAACTGAAACCCTACGTCAAACAGATAAAACGGCTCATAAAGTAGCATAAAAAACGCCGCAGTAGCCACCGTATTCAACGTCAGCGAGCGAAACGAAAACGCATCGCCAACCGCCCACAGGCTCATCATCAAGGTAGCGCGAAACACCGACGGCGAAAAACCCGTCATGAAAGCAAAACCCCAAATCAGCGGCAACATCAACCCATGCCTCAGCATTTTTGCCCGCCGCGAATTGCCCAAAAATGTCAGCAAATAGTACAGCATCCCAAACAAAATCGTGAAATGCGTGCCGCTAATCGCCAAAATATGCGCCGCCCCGATATTGGCAAACGACTGTTTCAAATCGGCATCCAAATCGCGCCGGTCGCCAAACATCATCGCCGCTGCAATGCCGTAGGAGGCATGATTAGGGACGATTTCCTGCAATTTAGCCAAACAAGCACGCCGCACATTCAGTGCTAAAATCGGGATAGACCGCTCGGTGGTTGCCCGCCGTACGTCATTGCGGGCTTGACCCGCAATGACATTTTCTGACGCCAACACCCACTGCCCCGCAGGCACAAACCCGCTTGCCGCAAATTCGCGCAAATAGGGCGGTGCAGCCTCCAATTTGGCATAAAAAAACAGCCGATTGCCCGCTACAATCCCCTCCGAGAGGGAATCCAACGCCAAGTAGAGCACCGCTTTTTTGCCGACCACCTCCCTGTAAATGGAATCTTCCGCCGAGCGAATTTCTACGCAACACATCCGACTTCGAGGCTTCAATACAGGGTCTTCCAGCACCACCGCTTCATATAAATGCGTGGACACGAGGGCATCGTTCCACGTCTTTTTTTGCTGCGAAAGTTGTGTGGCGAAGGCTCCGGCGGCGAATAGTCCCACGCCTAAGCCCAACCCGAAGAGCCATCGCCGACTGTAATTTTTGCTGACGAAGGGCAGGAAAGAAACGCCGATAAGCAGCACTGCGGCGACTGACAGGGGGCTTAATCCGCTTGCCATGTCGGTGTTGGATTGCGTTACAATGCCACACACGAAGAACAATAATAGCCGAATGAAGGGCGACTGCCTTAGAAATTTCATCTCTAATTTGGTTATGTGGGCGTTTGGGTACAAAAAATACCCCCACTCTTTCGAGAGGGGGTATCGGATTTTGTCTCGAAGATACGATTAATATCTGTTACGATTAAAACCACCGCCGCCGCCACCGCCGCTGCGGTTGAAGCCGCCGCCACCGGTTCTTGGGCGTTCTTCACGCGGACGCGCTTCTGACACAGAAATCGTTCTGCCATCATACTCGGCTCCATTCAACTCGGCAATCGCCTTGTTAGCGGACTCTTCGTTCTCGATTTCTACGAAACCGTAACCTTTAGACTTGCCTGAGTTACGGTCCGTAATCACTTTAGCTGTCGTGATAGGTCCATACTCCTCGAACAGTGTCTCCAAATCGGCGTCGTTTACTTTGAAACTCAGCCCTGCAATAAAAATGTTCATTTTAAAAATAAAATAAATTGTAAATAAAAAAATAATTTTGATTGTGAGATTTTTAATTGCAGAAATAAGTACTTGAATACGAATAGAAACCCGAAAAAGCAATAACCCTGTTCTAAAATAGCTCAACTATCGGCGGCAAAGGTAGTGCAATTTTTTGACAATACAAACATTTTCGAGTTTTTTTTTTGAAAATTGTTAAAAAATGTTAAAAATAGCAGGCTCAACGCATTAAAAATGCCTCTCTAACGTTTGGTGTGGGCAGGTGTGGGTAAGTTAAATGTGGGGGACTTTAAATTCAAGCTCAAAATAGAACAGAGAGCTTGCATGGTGAGTGGGAGAATTTTTCAAAATCCCATAAAATATTTCCCCGCCTCATTTGTCTTCATCAGTAGAGAACATTTACAATTTAAAAATTAAAAGTTATGAAGACAAAGAAAAGTATCATTATTGGGTTTGCCGGGATTATGCCGGCGGTGATTGGGATGAGTTGCGGCTCGAAAGAGGGGCAGATGGATACGCTTGCTGCCGAGCAGGGCGTGGTGGAAATCAGCGTTACGGCTACCGGCTATATTCAGCCGGTGGAAGTGGTGGAGGTGGGCACGCAGGTGTCGGGCGTGATTGAGAAAATCTACACGGATTTCAATGCGCACGTGAAAAAAGGACAACTGCTTGCCGAGTTGGATAAACTCACCTTGCAGGAAAAACTTAATCAGGCTACCGCCTCGCTGCACAGTGCACAGAGCGAATTGGACTATGCGCGGTCGGTTTTTGAACGCACCAAGCAACTCTATGAGGGCAATGCCGCCACAAAAGCGAGTTACGAAGAGGCTACCAACAAGCTGACGCAGGCGCAGACAACGCTGGACAATGCCCGCGCCACCTACCATCAGGCAAAGGTGGACTTGTCCTACGCCTACATCTACTCGCCCATCGACGGCGTGGTGCTCCATCGGGCGGTGAATACCGGTCAGACCGTGGCGGCGATGTTTGCCACCCCCACACTGTTTACCATCGCCAAAGACCTCACCAAAATGCAGGTGGAAGCCGACGTGGACGAAGCCGATATGGGGAAGGTGAAACTTGGGCAGCGGGTCTCTTTTGCGGTGGATGCCTACACCGACCTCACGTTTGAGGGAACGGTCAGCCAGATACGCCTCCAGCCGAAAGTGACCAACGGAGTGGTCACATACACCGTGATTGTGGATGCCCCTAACCTCGAAGGCAAACTTTTTCCCGGCATGACGGCGAATATCTCGGTGGAAGTGGATGTGCAAAAGGGGATTACGGTGCCGATTGAGGCACTGTCTGCCGACCGCCGCTCCGTGATGATTGCGATGAATGGCAAGGCGGAGCAACGCGCGATTGAAACCGGCATCAACGATGGCATCAACATCATCGTCCAATCGGGCATCCGTGAAGGCGAAGGCGTGGTAAAGGCTTATAATACAGGCAAAAAATAAAAAATCACAATAAATTGGAAATGGCATACAGCGGATAAACGGCGATATTTTCGTATTGTGCAAAATTTTCCAAAGAGGTTCGCACACCCTTGTCAATATTTTTTTCTGTCATAAACCACCTCAAACTCTGCATGGCACCCTTTGTGCCTGCTTTCACTTCGATTGGGACAATTTGTGTATTTTGCTGAATCAGAAAATCAATCTGCGCACTGCCTTGTTTTTTTTCCCGTTGCCAGCAATAAAGCCGGATGGGGTCGTAGCACGAAGCCCCTTTTAGCAACTCCAAACCAACAAATAACTCGGCAATAGCCCCTTTATTGACGATTTTAAAATCATCCGAAACCAATAATTTTGCCATATCCAAACCCAAAATTCGGTGAAACAAGCCGGTGTCGAATATTATCATGCGTTGAAATTTGGGGTTAATTTCAGCCCCCAACGGGATGCCATTGGCAGCAGTGTGCGTCACAGGATACACCAAACCGGCCATTATCAATAAGTCCAATGCTTGTTTGACCTGCGCGTTAGTCGCCTCTGTGGCAGCCCGCTCATAGACAAATTTTCCCTCCGCCTGATCAACAACCGATGCAAAGACCTCAGAAATGCGCAACGCAGGAACTTTTTCTTTATATTTGGAAAAATCCGTTTGCATGGAAATGAGTAAATCATTCAGCACCTGCTGACTGTGAAGCAAATCGCGCGTTTTCACATATTGAGCAACCGCTTCGGGCATCCCGCCGATAATCAAAAACAGCTTGAGTTGTTCCACAAGTTGATTATGGATAGGTTCAAACAAAGGCTTATCCGGCGAGGCTTTCCGATAAGCCTCCACCAACATTTCATTGCCCATTGCACGCAAAAACTCCTCAAAACAAAACGGATACATAAATATGGACCGAATTCTGCCAACGCCAAACGAAGGTATTTCTTCCAAAGCAAATTCCAAAAGCGACCCGGCAGCAATCAAATGAAGTTCCGGATATTTCTCATAAAAATAACGCAATCGCGACAATGCGGGCCGGCAACTTTGAATCTCATCGAAAAACACCAGCGTTTCGCCTGCAATCACCGGAATACGGTAATAAAGCGACAGTTGCTCACAAATTTCCTGCGGCGAAAGCGACTTCTCAAAGAAGGTATGCACCTCTTCGTTGTCATCAAAGTTGACCTCCAGAAAATGGCTGAAAGACCGACTCAAATGCTTCACGGCAGAAGACTTACCCACTTGCCGTGCTCCTCGGAGCAAAAGAGGTTTGCGATTTTTCAAATTGCTCCACGCGAGCAATTCGGCATCAATAGAACGATAAAAATAATCTGTTGTTTCCATGCCGCAAAGGTAGTAAATAATTATGAATTATGAGTTATGAATTATACTTTTTTTTGCTGTTTTTAAAATGCTGTATATTAGACACATAAATAATTTTTTGAAAAAAGTCAACCCTAAGAATAGCGTTTTTTTGAAAAAAGTCAACCCTAAGAATGACTATTTTTTGAAAAAAGTCAACCCTAAGAATAGCGATTTTTTGAAAAAAGTCAACCCAATGACGGCGATGCCATACAAAGTAGTCAGTCTGAACCACGATTTTTGCGTTAAATAAAGTTAAATGCTCTTATTCCAAAAAATAGTGCTAACTTTGCGGCTTGAAAAATGACATAATTTATGAAACGGACAAAAATAGCAGAGTTGCTGACATCGCCCGAACTGAATCGGGACGTCTGTGTGAAGGGGTGGGTGCGAACTCGCCGCGGCAATAAAAATGTGGCTTTCATCGCCCTGAATGATGGTTCTACGATTAACAATATTCAGATTGTGGTTGATATTGAAAAGTTTGGGGAGGAGTTTCTCAAGCCGATTACTACCGGCTCGTGCATCTGCGCTACCGGCTTGCTGGTGGAGTCGCAGGGGCAGGGGCAATCGGCTGAAATTCAGGCAACTGCGATTGATATTTACGGCTCTGCCGACCCTGTAACTTATCCGCTGCAAAAGAAAGGGCACACGCTCGAATTTTTGCGCGAGATTGCCTATTTGCGTCCGCGCACCAACACGTTTGGGGCGATTTTGCGCATCCGTCACCACTTGGCAAAAGCGATTCACGACTATTTTGATGCGCAGGGATTTTACTATTTCCACACGCCGCTGATTACCGGTTCCGATGCTGAGGGTGCAGGCTCAATGTTTCAGGTAACCACTTTGGATGTGGCAAATCCGCCGCGCATGCCGGATGGCAAGGTGGATTATTCGCAGGATTTTTTCGGCAATGCCACCAATCTGACGGTTTCCGGACAGCTGGAGGGCGAACTCGGCGCGATGGCTCTCGGCGGCATCTACACGTTTGGTCCTACGTTTCGCGCCGAAAATTCCAATACCCCGCGCCACCTGGCTGAGTTTTGGATGATTGAGCCGGAGGTGGCGTTCAACGACATCACCGACAATATGGATTTGGCAGAAGATTTTCTGAAATACATCATCAAATATGCCATGGAGCGTTGTGCGGACGACATCGCCTTTTTGGACAAGATGTACGACAACGAGCTGACGGCACGCCTGAATTTCGTCATCGACAACGATTTCAAGCGGCTGACCTACACCGAAGGCGTAGAGATATTGGAAAAAAGCGGCAAAAAATTCGAGTTCCCCGTCTATTGGGGAGCCGATTTGCAGTCGGAACACGAGCGTTATTTGGTGGAGGAGCATTTCAAACGTCCGGTCATTCTGACGGATTATCCGAAAGAAATCAAGTCGTTCTACATGAAGCAAAACGACGACGGCAAAACCGTGCGCGGCATGGACGTCCTTTTCCCAAAAATCGGCGAAATCATCGGCGGCTCCGAGCGCGAAGCCGACTACAACAAACTGTTGCAACGCGTGAACGAACTGAAAATGTCCACCGAAAGCATTTGGTGGTATCTCGACACGCGCAAATTCGGGACGGCTCCGCACGCCGGTTTTGGCTTGGGCTTTGAACGCTTGGTGCTGTTCGTGACCGGCATGACCAACATTCGCGACGTTATCCCGTTCCCGCGCACGCCGAAAAATGCGGCTTTTTAATTGAGAAATTAAAAAATTAAAAATTACAGATATATGAAAAAGTTAGTTTTATTTACAGGTTTATTATTTTTTAGTATGGCAGCAAATGCGCAAAAGTATGTGATTAAGACCACTAAGGGCGACATCACGGTGAAATTGTACGACAAAACGCCCCTTCACAAGGCGAATTTTGAGAAATTGGTGAAGACAAAAGCCTACGATGGGGTGCTGTTTCACCGCGTGATTCAAGGATTCATGATTCAAACGGGCGATTTGGGTACGAAAATCAATCCCTCAGCGGCGGATAAGGCGGAGGGCGAAACCGTCCCTGCCGAGTTTGTGACGGAGTATTTCCACAAAAAAGGGGCTTTGGCGGCTGCTCGCACGGGCGATTTTGTGAATCCGGAAAAACGCTCCTCGCCCTCGCAATTCTACATCGTGGAAGGGCATCCCATGGAAGAAGCCGAGTTGGATGCGATGAGCCAACGTTCGGGTCGTGTTTACACCCCCGAAGAAAAGGCAATCTACAAAACTTTGGGCGGCACCCCTTTCTTGGATGGTGCGTACACGGTTTTCGGCGAAGTCACAAAGGGTTTGGAAGTGGTGGAAGCCATCGCACACGTTCAGACTGCCCCCGGCGACCGCCCTGTGGAAGAAGTTCGCGTGCTCAGTATCAAAAAAGGGAAGTAACAATTCACTGCGGTTTCGCAAGCAGCGTAAAACTCATCCGATGATATTCTGTAACACCAAATGCTTCAATGCTTTGGCGATGTTTGAGGGTCGGATATGCTTTGTTTTTATTCCAATTGTATTGGGGATATTCTTTGTGCAGGCGTTGCATATACTCGTCTCGATGCGTTTTTGCCAGGATAGAGGCGGCGGCAATTGACATATATTTGCCGTCGCCTTTGATAATTGTGGTGTGCGGGATGTTGGGATAGGGGTGGAAGCGGTTGCCGTCAATCAGCAGGTGTTGCGGGCGGGTGGTCAGTTGGTCAACGGCTCGGTGCATCGCGCGGATGGAGGCGTTGAGGATGTTGATTTCATCAATCTCTTGCGGCGAAACAGTTGCCACCGCCCAACAGACAGCCTCGCGTTCAATCAGCGGACGAAGTGTATCCCGCTGTTTTTCAGACAATTGTTTAGAATCGTTGAGCAGTGCGCAACGAAAATCCGGCGGCAAAATCACCGCCGCCGCAAACACAGCACCGGCTAAACAGCCGCGACCGGCCTCATCGCAGCCGGCTTCAATCAAAGAAGGGTTTAAAAATGGAAGTAACATACGTTTCATATAATCCGTCATTGCGGGCTTGACCCGCAATCCCTCGTTCTACACATCGCACTATTGCCCAACATTCGGCTCTTTTTCAGGGGATTGCGGGTCAAGCCCGCAATGACATTAGAATTTTTTCTGCTGTTGCGGCTTGCACCGGCACGAGGGGCAGGCGCAGCACGTTTTCGACATAGCCCATCGCGGCGAGTGCGCATTTGATGCCGGCGGGATTGCCGTCCACGAACAGCAAGTCTATTAACGCCTCAAAATGCCGGTGGATGGGCGCGGCGTTCAACAAATCGCCTTTTAACGCAGCGTGCACCATCTCCGCAAATTCCTTGGGAAAGGCATTGCCCAGCACCGATGCCACGCCAACAGCCCCCGAAGTGATGAGCCGAAACGCCAAACTGTCGTCACCGGCGATGACCTGAAAGCTCTCCTGCTTGTGCTTAACGATGTAATCAATTTGCGACAGGTTGCCGGAAGCCTCTTTGGTGGCGACAATATTTTCAAAATCGCCAGCCAACCGCAGCGTGGTGTCGCCCGTCATATTAACGCCCGTGCGACCGGGGACGTTGTAAAGCACAATCGGCAAGTCGGTTGCCTCCGCCAATGCCTTGTAGTGCTGGTAGATGCCTTCTTGCGAGGGCTTGTTGTAGTAGGGCACAACGGACAAAATGGCGTCCACACCCGCGAACGATTCTGTTTTCAGGCGTTGCACCAGCGCGGCGGTGTTATTTCCGCCCACTCCCATCACAATCGGGATTTTCTTATTCACCTGTGTTACAACTGCTTGCACAATTTTCTGCTGCTCGTCCAACGCAAGTGTTGGCGTTTCGGCAGTGGTTCCAAGGACGACCAAATAGTCGGTGCCACTCGCCAAATGGAGTTCCACGAGCCGCTTCAAAGCCGGAAAATCCACCTGATTGTCGGTTGTGAATGGGGTAATCAATGCCACTCCCAAGCCAGTAAGATTGATATTTTTCATCTCTTTTAAATTTTTCTCAAAAAATATTCATGCACCCGCACATCATCCGTCAATTCGGGATGAAAGGCGGCGGCTAACAGATTGCCCTGCTCGGCAAACAAAATTTTGTCATCATAAGCGAGCAACGAAGTCACATTGGCATCGGCTTTTTCAATGTAAGGGGCGCGAATAAATACGCACGGAAAGGGTTTTTCGCCCAAAACCGGAATCGACATATCTGCCTCAAAACTGGCTAATTGCCTGCCAAACGCATTGCGCTCCACAGACGTGTCCATCAATCCCAACCGCTGTTGGTCGCTGCCGATGATGTGTTTCGACAGCAAAATCATCCCCGTGCAAGTGCCAAAAATCGGCAATCCTTGGCGCCCCAATTCGGCAATCGGCTCCAATAAATTGTTGCGTTCCAGCAATTTGCCCATGGTTGTGCTTTCGCCACCCGGCAGCACAAGTCCGTCCAAACCATCCAAATCGGCTGCGTACAAGACATCGACCGCTTCTGCCCCCAACCGATGCAGCATATTTCGATGCTCGCGCACCGCCCCTTGCAATGCCAAAATCCCAATTTTCATACGTCCTTTTATTTGTCATTGCGGGCTTGACCCGCAATCCCTCGTTCTACATCGCACTACTGCCAATATTCGGCTCCTTTTCAGGGGATTGCGGGTCAAGCCCGCAATGACAGTTTTTTTCACCAGCCGCGTCCGGCTAATTTGTCCTTGTCGTCCATCTGTGCTACGCTTTGACCGCGCATCGCTTCGCCTAAGCCTTTGGAAATTTCTGCTATTTTTGCGGCATCATTGTAGTGCGCTACGGCATCCACGATGGCTTTTGCGCGTTTGGCGGGGTTGTCGGACTTGAAAATGCCGGAACCTACGAACACGCCGTCGCAACCCAAAACCATCATCAGAGCCGCATCAGCAGGGGTGGCAACACCTCCCGCAGCGAAATTCACCACCGGCAGGCGACCCAATTGCTTCACCTGTTGGATGAGTTCGTAAGGCGCACCAAATTCTTTGGCGATGGTCATCAACTCCATATCGGAGGCTCCCACCACGCGCTGGATGTCCTCTGCCATCTGCCGACAATGGCGCACGGCTTCCACCACATCGCCCGTGCCGGCTTCGCCTTTGGTGCGAATCATCGCCGCACCTTCACCAATGCGGCGCAGAGCTTCGCCCAAATTGCGCGCTCCACACACAAAAGGCACCTTGAAATCGGTTTTCAAAATGTGATACACATCATCTGCCGGTGTCAAAACCTCGCTTTCGTCGATAAAATCGATGTCCAACGCCTCCAGCACACGGGCTTCCACGATATGTCCGATGCGCGCTTTCGCCATCACGGGGATAGACACCGCCTTCTGAATACCGATAATCATTTCGGGGTCCGACATACGCGCCACACCCCCCTGAGCACGAATGTCCGAAGGCACCCGCTCCAACGCCATCACGGCAACAGCACCCGCCTCCTCAGCAATGCGCGCCTGCTCCGGATTCACCACATCCATGATAACACCGCCCTTGAGCATCTCTGCAAGACCGGTTTTCACCTTGAATGTCCCTGTTTCTTTCTTTATGTCAGTCATTTGCTTAAAATTGTTTTTTGAGGGCACAAAGGTACAAAAAAATTCATGACTATCCGCAATCATACCTCTTGGCTTTCGCTCCTTGTCCCGCAGGGACAAATATCCCGTAGGGTAGGGTGTTCAAACCGTTCTCTATTTTTCCTACGAAGCCAACAGCGTTTTTCTTCTTTTAACTGTCTGATTTTCAGTCAGATTTTCTTCTTGCCATGTATCTAATTCTTTCAGGCAAACATTTTCTAAGGTGCTCTTGAAGTTGATGCTGGACATGCCGGTCTTCGCATCTATTTTTGTTCGAAGTGGCACTATAAAAACCAGCTTGGTAATCCCATTCAATGAATTAGGCGACTTGCGAGCTTTGAAATCGCCAAAAAGTGATTCGATAATATCGGAGGAAACACTCCACACCGTTTTTTCGTCCGTCAACTTGCCTTTTTCCTCGTTGAGATAGTCCATACAGGCTTGGGCTACTGCGGCCACTCTTTGGCATGGACAGAGCAGTAATGGCTCCATTTTCGCAAGGCAGAGCATGATGTTTTCGTGTGATAATCCTTTGTTCTTTAATGTTTTAGATATGCTGTTAATGGCTTCAAAGAGGATGTTTAGCTCGGTGATGATTGAAACGTGCTTAAAGAGAAATTTGAATGTTTTTTTCTCTCCCGCTGTCAGTCGGGGAAATGCGGAGAGCATCTTTTTTGCCCAATCGGTACTCGCGGAAAGATTCATAAAACGGGCAATTGTTCGTTGTTTGGGTGGCAGCAAGTAGCCTACCGGACGCATTATCTCCCGAAATTTTACTTTGCCTATCGCTTTGGTGAAAGCTTGGAAAGCGTCTACTTTTTTATAGACTCGCTCAACGCACAGGGCTAATGTGTGCCCCACATCGCGCAAATGTGTGTATCCTTTATCCTTCACGGCTTTGGCGATGGTGCCGGCATTATCACTGACGAGGTAGACAGGCGGTGCCTTCATCTTTTCTTCCG
>BBRT01000301.1 GCA_001417715.1 Candidatus Symbiothrix dinenymphae | reverse complement strand
TTCCAACACCTGCTTTCGACCGATAGAGATAGCCTGTGCCCGCTTCCATATTCTCCATGCTGCCTAACCAGCCGCCATTTATATACGTTGCAAAACCGCTCTGGCTCTTGATTACATCCTCTTCCATTGGCTGCAAATCTGCCAGGGCATCGTTCAGCGACATATTGAAATTTGGCGTGTAGGCAAGCCATGTCCAGCCGCTGTGCACGGTTATGGGCACATTGTCGGGCTCTATTTTCTTGCCGTTGACGGGCAATGTGGTGGATTCTGTCATCTGCATCTTATACATCCTGCCGGCTCCTACGCCCTCCATATTGCCTGCCCAGCCGGTGGCGGTGGGGCGGACTATATAATAGCGGTCTTTTGCCTGTAGCGTTTGTGCCTTCACCGGTGCAAAGACGGACGCTACCAGAGTGTCGTTGCCCACCGGCAGGGTGTTCAACGACACCCATGTCCAGCCTCTTGCCAAATGCACGCGCTGCTCTACATACTCCTGCTCTATATTCATCCTGACAGGGCTGTCGAAGCCGTAAG
>BBRT01000300.1 GCA_001417715.1 Candidatus Symbiothrix dinenymphae | reverse complement strand
AACACCGCAGAGTCCTCGTCGGGGCAGCGAACAACCGTTGCACATTCAAAGTTTTCCGCAAAAGCAGGCATCAGTTCGGCCCTTTCGTCCGCATGAGCCGCCCGAAAATTGATGTCGTAATAAATCACAGCCTCAGCACTATGGGCTTCGCCCAACCAACGGTGTATATTGCTTCTAATCTCATGATTAACAGCAAAATAGGAACCGAAAAGAATCACATCATCCGCTTCTACGGGCGGGAAAGCAACGCTAAGCCGAGTGTCGGGAAATTGGCGATAAAAACTGTAGGTTGCCTGACTGTTCGCGTCCAAAAAAGCGAGTGCTATAGGCGATTTGCCCTCGTCATAAAAATCCACATAATCGGCAGACAACCCGTTGGAGCACATAAAATCACGAATGATTGCCCCCACATGGTCGTTGCCTAACTCACTGACAAACAGCGCAGGAAGCCCGCACCGCGCCAACGAAATCATCGCGTTGAACGTAGAGCCACCCGGCACAGCCCGTTGAGGCTGATTATCTTGAAAAATCAGGT
>BBRT01000299.1 GCA_001417715.1 Candidatus Symbiothrix dinenymphae | reverse complement strand
CCAGAACGGCCGCAATGCGATTTCCTTCATAGGCGAAAATTCATGGACGGACACCAATCCGGGTGTCCATGCTGCCTGGCCCCGCTTGTCAATGGATGCAATTCCAAATAATACGGAACCGTCCACTTGGTGGTTGCGCGACGGTAGGGTTGAGATTCAGCAAAGTGTATTGATTCGTAATCGGGTCGTAGGTATTCACCGAATAGTAATACGGCAGTATCTTACGTTGAGCGGAAGAAAGCCCCCATACATTGGCAGAAACTTTTGCCTGAAATTTTAATCCTTCGGTAAGCATGTCCAAATCCTGCATCAGTGTCACCTGTGTGGTGAGCGTACTTTCGTCCCGAGTTTCATATCCCTGCACCATTTCTGCATAAGGGTTGGAGCGGGGAGCACCACCTCCGGATGGAAAAATACTTCCAAACAGGATGTTTTTTGTCCATGTGTTGGCTTCGTCCGGCTCATATACAGCGGGAAAATCCACCGGAGTGTTATTCATCACCGTTGTGAAGATGTTACATGCGGCAGTGTATTTT
>BBRT01000298.1 GCA_001417715.1 Candidatus Symbiothrix dinenymphae | reverse complement strand
AAATGTGTACAGCACGCCGCCGTCCGGCAACCGCGGGCCGCCCATGCAGGTGGCGAGCATCAGCTACAAAACAGCCCCCGCCCAAAGCGGGCACGAAAACGGTGCGCGCCGCATTTATGTCGGTTTCAACGTCCGTGGGCGCGATATTGAAAGCACGGTGCACGAAATAGAGCAGCTCCTCGACGAAAAATTGAAACTCCCCGCGGGCTATTTCTACACCTACGGCGGCGAGTTTCAAAACCTCAAAGAGGCAAAAGACCGCTTGGCAATAGCCGTTCCGGTGGCGTTGCTGCTGATTTTCGCGCTACTGTTTTTCACGTTTCGCAAGATAAAATTAGCCCTGCTGATTTTCTCGGCAGTGCCCCTGTCGGCGATTGGCGGCATCGTGGCGTTGTGGCTGCGCGGGATGCCGTTCAGCATCTCGGCAGGCGTAGGCTTCATCGCCCTGTTCGGCGTGGCGGTGCTCAACGGCATCGTCCTCATCGGGCAATTCAACCAACTGAAAGAGGAGGGCGTAACCGACATCCACCAACGAGTGAAAACCGGCACCCAAATCCGCCTGCGCCCCGTCCTGATGACCGCCCTCGTAGCCTCGCTGGGCTTCCTGCCAATGGCACTCTCGACGCGCGCAGGCAGCGAAGTGCAAAAACCGCTCGCCTCGGTAGTGATTGGCGGGCTGATTACGGCAACGATTTTGACGCTGCTGGTGTTGCCTGCGCTGTATGTTGTGTTTGAAAAAGGGAAAATAAAAGAAAAATAGCAGAATTTTGATAGTTAATCGACTTTTTCTCGATTAACTATCAAAATTTTACTATTTTTGCAGTCGATTTTAATTGTATAAAAATGGAACGATTAAAGAATTTGGGAGTTATTCCGGTGAATAAGGATGTTTTATACTCATTATACGATGATTTGAAGCATCCGAAAGACAAATTATCCGAATTAGAGCGAAAGGGGCTTGTAATCAGGGTGAAGCGCAATTTGTATGTAGTTGCGCCAAAGGTACACAATCAGACAATTTCAACGGAACTTGTGGCAAATCATTTGTACAGACCGTCTTATGTTTCGCTCGAATCTGCCCTTGCGTATTACGGATTGATTCCCGAACGAGTGTACACGATGCGGTCGGTTTGTACGAAGTTGCACAAGCAGTATGACACGCCGCTGGGAAATTTTGAGTATGTGAAAGTGCCTGCTCAATATTACCCGATTGGTGTCAGGCAGGAGATTATTGAAAATTCTTACGCATTTCTCATTGCCTCGCCCGAAAAGGCGTTGTGCGACAAAATTGTTACTACGCCCAATTTGCGGCTGCAGTCTGTTAAGGCAATGGGCGAGTATTTGGAAGACGATTTAAGATTTGAAATGTCGGCATTATCGTCTTTTAATTCGGATATAATTCGGCAGTGTGCTGAGGTGGGAAAGAAGAAAGGGGAATTGGGGTTGTTGTTGGCGTTTTTGGCACGCAGATGACGCAGATTTTTAAGATTTACGCAGATGGAAAAATATAAACATATAGAGTTGACAGACAAAATTATACAGGCGTTTTATAGCGTGTATAATGAATTGGGCTATGGTTTTTTGGAAAATGTGTATCAAAACGCCCTTTATTTTGAACTTCAAAACAAAGGGTTCAAAGTTGACGCGCAAAAAGCCATTGATGTATATTATCAAACTCAACTTGTCGGAAAATATAAGGCAGATTTGATTGTCAATGATTTGGTTATCTTGGAATTGAAAGCCGTTGATTATTTGGTTGTAGAACACGAAAATCAATTAATCAACTATTTAAAAGCAACTGACAAAGAAGTTGGCTTACTCTTAAATTTTGGTACAAAACCCGAAATCCGTCGTAAAGCATTTGATAATGAAAGAAAAAATCTGCGTAAATCCGAAAAATCTGCGTTATCTGCGTGCTAAAATTAGAAATGATAAAAAATAAAAAAATATGTTTGAAAAATTAGTGAAAATGAATTGCTATTCTAAGAGTAGAATGCTCAGAGAGGCGGCAGGTAATTTGCTGGAAAAATGCTATTGTTGTGAAATTAAGTGCGCTGAAATGGACAAAAGCGTGTTGTTTGCGCACCATGCGCGTGGTTGTACGATTATTGCTGCAAAAATTTGTGAAAATGTTGTTATCTTTCAAAATGTAACTATTGGCACAAATATGCGATTTAACAAAGTGAGCAGTGAATGGGAAAATGTTGGGAATCCGATAATTTGTAAAAATGTAGTAATTGCTGATGGCGCAAAAATTTTGGGACCAATAATAATTGGTGAAAATTCTGTGGTAGGAGCCGGCGCGATAGTTACAAAAGATATGCCGGCTAACAGCATAGCCTACGGCGTGAATCAATTTAAGCCCAAGGATGCTCACTACGATTTAGTGTTTAACCCGAATATGCTCAACTCGGAGGCACTTATAGACGCTAATAATAAATTGGTGGCAAAATTTAAATCGTCTGAACTGTGATTTTAATATGATAAAATGATTTATATGATAATGATGGAAAAAAGAATGACTATGCACATCTTACCCCTGCGGGGTTTTATATGCCTTTCGCTATTGATGTTGCTTCCCTGCGGGACGCTTCAGGCGCAGGAAAGTCGCAAATCGCTGTCGGAATGCATTGAGATTGCGCTGAAGAATAATCTGCAAATGCAGGCGGCGGAGTTGGGTGTGCGGCAGGCGCGTGCCTTGCAGGGGACGGCTTTCAATCCTGACAAGACGGATGTGTCATACCGGCAAGACCCGCTTACGCCTGATTGGATTGATAAGACGGTGAGCATCTCGCAGAGTTTTGAATTTCCGACGGTGTATGCGGCGCAGGGCAAGATGTTGAAGGAAGAGACTCGATTGGTGGAGGCGGCGCGGCTTGTTTTGCAAAACGAAATCACCAAAAGTGTGTCGGCAGCCTATTTCAATCTTTGCCGCGCCCTGCAAATCGCTCAACTGTGGCAGCAGCAGGACACGCTTTACAACGGTTTTATTGAGCGCGCCACCGTTCGGTTTAATGCGGGGGAAACTAATCGGTTGGAATTGATGAATGCTCAAAGTCACCATCAGGAAAACCGTTTGCAGTTAGGCAGGGCGCGTGCAGACTTGGCGAATTGCCAACTCGCACTGCAAAAATTGCTCAATGTGCCTGACTTGATAGCCCCTGCCCCCCCTACCCCCCCTCAAGGGGGAATAAAAGGGGCTCTCTCCCCCCTTGAGGGGGGGCAGGGGGGGGGCTGTTTTGGACTATTACACCCAACAGCAAACCGTCGCCAAAGCGCAAATCAGTGTGGAAAAGAACAAACTGCTGCCCGATATTTTCGGCGAATATTCGTTCAACGACACGAAATTGCCCGGCTTCCAAATCGGCGTGAGCGTGCCCCTGTTTTTCGGCTCCAATCGGGCGAAGATAAAGGCTGCCCAACTCAAAAATCAGCAAATCGGCATAGAGCGGCAGCAGACGGCGCAATCGCTGCAAAACGCCTATTCAGTGCAATACAACGAGTATTTGAAGGCTAAGGAAAGTCTGGAGTATTACGAAACGGCGGGCATTGCGCAAGCCGACGAGATTATGCAAACGGCGCAAACTGCCTACAATGTGGGCGAAATCGGCTATATGGAGTATATTCAGAACTTGCAAACGGCAATTGCCATCAAGTTGCAATATGCCGACGCGCTCAATCAGTTCAATCAGTCAATCATCGAATTAAATTATTTGAAAGGAGAAATAAAATGAAAAAGAAAATGAAAACAATCGCAAAAACAGTCGCTACGCTATTGTGCGTAGCCGTCGGCATCAATTTTGCCACATGCAAAGGGAGTGAAAAATCGGCAACCGAGCAGGAGGTCGAAGAAACCTCTGCCGAAATCATCAAAATAACCGCCGAACAGATGACAGCCGTGGGCATCGAATTGGGGCAGGTTGAGTTGAAAAACCTCCACAGCATCGTCAGGGCAAACGGGCAATTGGTGTTGCCGCCCCAAAACAAAGCCGATGTCAATTCGCTGACGTCCGGCATCATCAAGCGCATAGCCATCTCGGAGGGCGTATCCGTGCGCAAAGGGCAAACGCTCGCCTTGCTGGAAAACCTCGAAGTGGTGAAATTGCAGGAAGAATACCTCGCCCTGACGCAGGAATTGACCTACAGCAGTCAGGAATACGACCGCCAAAAGGAACTGAACGCCCAAAATGCGGGCACAGGGAAGGTCTTCCAACAGACACAAGTCAAATATGAGGCAGACAAAGCGCGGCTGAAAGGCTTGGAAACGCAACTCCGCCAACTGAACATCGACATCGCGGCGGTGTCGGCAGGCAATTTTGCCACCGCCATCCCCATCAAAGCACCCATCAGCGGCATTGTGGGCAAGATATTCGTCAAGACAGGCAGTTATGCCGATATGCAAACGGTGCTGATGGAACTCGCCGACCACTCACAAATGCACTGCGATTTGCAGGTGTTTGAACAGGATTTTCCAAAGATAAAACGGGGGCAAACGGTGGAAATTTCTATGACCAATCAGGGCAACCAAACCCTTACAGGGACGGTTAACCACACCAATCAATCGTTTGAAGACGACAGCAAATCCATCATCGTGCACGTGGCAATCGACCGCTCTGACGCAGGGGTAGCTTTGCCCCTACTGCCCGGTATGTATGTTTCCGCCCTGATTAACGTGGGCAGCCAAACGGTCAAAGCCGTCCCGACGGAAGCCATCGCCAACGCCGAAGGCAAGCAGTACATCTTTTTGCAGGAAGAAGTCTCAAAAGCACTTTGTCATGGCGGGCTTGACCCGCCATCCCCTGACAGCGAGCCAAATATTGAACTACAGAGCAATGTAGAACAGGGGATTGCGGGTCAAGCCCGCAATGACAGACTTTTGAAACAGCCTGAAGGGGCTTCTTTCCGCAAAATAGAAGTAATAACCGGCATCTCCGAATTAGGCTACATGGAAATTCGCCCGTTGGAAACGTTGCCCGAAGTGGCAACAATCATCACCAAAGGCGCATTTTATGTGATGTCGATGGCAAGCGGCGAGGAGGAGGAGGAATAGAAATTCATCCCAAATTTTCTTTGCTGACTCCATATTTCTCGGCACACGAGGAATCGCCTTTTGGCTCCACGTGCACTACGATGTCATAGACGTTTTTAATGGAACTTTTGATGCTTTGTTCCACCGTTTCTGCGATGTGGTGAGCATCGGTGAGCGAGAGTCCGCCATCGACTTCAATGTCCAGCACGATATTGTAGAGGTTGCCCACGCGACCGGAGCGGATGCGGTGCGGGTTGCTGGCATTGGGGACTGTTTCCACAGCTTGGATGATTTTTTCGTAAACGGAGGTGTCGTCCACGCCGTCCATCAGCACGAGGTTGGCATCCTTGAAAATACCTACCGATGTGTATATGATGTAAATACTTATCAATAAGGCAACTATTGCATCCAAAACAGGCATATCGAAGACGTATATCAAGCCCAGCCCCAGCAGCACGCCGAGCGAAATAATCACATCGTTGCGCATATTCACCGCATTGGCTTTCAGGAGTGGCGAATCAATTTTTTTGCCCTGACGAAACTGGTAGAGAGCCAACAAAAGTTTGCCGCCAATGGAAATCAACGTCACCCAAACGGCAATCAACGGCGGCATCAGCGCCTCTTGCGGCTGCAAAATATGCTTCACAGCGGTCAAAAACATCTGCCCACCGGCGAAAAAAATCACAAACGAGAGAATAGTAGAAGCCACATTTTCCGCTTTTTTCTGCCCATAAACAAACTTGGCATTCGGCGGACGATAAATAATAGGCGTGGCAATCAGCATCACCACCGACGTAACAACATCTTCCGCCGAATCTAAACCATCGCTCAGCACCGCCAAACTGCCCGAAATCAGCCCCACCACGATTTTCAACAGCGACAAAAACGCATTGCCGAAGACACTAATCCACGACGTGCGCAACATCACTTTTTGCTTGCTATCTGTCTCTGTTTTCATCTTTTGCTCTATATGTTCTTAAAAATTTTGGTGCAAAGTTACAATTATTTCTGCGTTCCCACAAATGGCAAAAAAAAAACACAGCCGAGCAAAAAACTTGTGTACTCAAAAACTTTGTTGTACTTTTGTAGCCGAAAATAGGAAAAACAGGTATTAACAATTTAAAATTAAAAATTATGTCAGTTGAAAATCAAGAAAAAATCAAACAGACTGCTTATGCCGAAGCCATGCGCTACATGAGCAACGCTAAGGAAACCTTGCAAAAGGCACGCAAGGAAGACAAGTTTTATGCCGACAAAAAGTACGTGCGTACTGCTTGCGGCACGGCTTACAATGGTATGTTGCTTGCTTTGGAAACCTACCTCGAGCTTAAAGGGGTAGAAATTCCCAAAGGAAAGAAGCACAAATCCATTGATTTCTATGTATCCAGCGTTGCGCAGTTGGATGGGAAACTGCTCAAGGAGCTTAATTCCGCTTATCGTATCCTGCACATTGACGGTTACTACGAGGGAATTTTAAACGCAGGGGTAATCAAAAGTGGCTTTGATATGGCTTACGACATCATCGACCGCATCAAGCCCAACCATCCGTTAGAAGTGCCGCCACCGCCCGCCAAGTCATCATTTTTAAAGATGATGTATTCAATCTTTCTTTGAATCTTGGTGTTTTCTAACTGCAGAGAGCATCCCGCACGCTGCTAAAATATCTTCACCGCGCGAAGCGCGGATGGTGCTGATGATGCCTTTGCCGTTCAGGTAGTCGCGGAACGCGACCATTGCCAATGGATTGCTTGCGGGCAGATTTACGCCCGTTGCAGGGTGGTAATTGATGAGATTGACACGAGCGTAGGGGATGTTTCGCAGCAATTGCGCCAACGCAGTCGAATGTTTCGGGGTGTCGTTTAAGCCGCCAAAGCAGATGTACTCAAACGACAATCGCCGCTGGTGCGCAAAATCGTAGCGCGACACCAAATCCAAAACATCCAACATCGGACAGGCTTTTTCGATGGGCATCAGCGACAGTCGCTCTGCCGGAAACGGCGAATGCAGGCTGATGGCTATGTGCACCTTGCTCTCGTCCAACAGCCGTTTCAGTCCCGTAATAATGCCCACAGAAGATACTGTGATGCGTTTCGGACTCCATGCAAAGCCTTCTTCGGAGGTCAGGATGTCCAGCACTTTCAGCACTTCGTCGGTATTGTCGAGCGGCTCACCCATGCCCATAAACACCAGATTGGTCAGTTGGTCGCTTTCGGGGATGGAGAGAATTTGATTGAGAATTTCGCCTGCCGTGAGTTGTCCGCTGAAGCCCTGTTTGCCGGTGGTGCAAAACAGGCAATTCATTTTACAACCAGCTTGGGTGGATACGCATAGCGTGGCGCGGTCTTTGTCGGGGATGAAGACGGTCTCTATAGCATGTCCGCCGGTCGTTTTAAACAGGTATTTGATTGTGCCATCGGCGGATGTTTGATGTTGGATGGGGGAAATTCGCCCTACTGTCAGGGGATTACGGGTCAAGCCCGCAATGACAGAACGGTGTTTCTGCGAGATATTGGTCATCTCATCAATTGACGACACCTTCTTTTTATACAGCCAATCGAAAATTTGTTTGGCTGTGAACGCTGGCATTCCCAAGTCTTTGACCAAATTTTGTAGCTCGGCGAGTGTTTTTCCTAATAGTGTTTCCATTTTGCTGTTATTGTGATAATACTTTCCAATATCCTCCCTTGTCGGGTCCTATGCGCTCTAATACGCCTTTGGCTTTGAGTTTGGCGATGTTTTTTTCTATTTTTCTTGCGGAGATTCCTATTATTGCCGACAATTCCTTTGAAGAAATATTGTGATTTTTAATGATATATTTGAGTATTAGATTTTGATTTTTGGTTGAATTTTCTCCGACCTTTTCTCCGACCCTCTTGCCTTTTTCTACGACATTTGCCACTTTTTCTCCGACCCTCTTGTCTTTTTCTACGACATTTGCCACTTTTTCTCCGACCTTTTTTTCGTTTTCTACGACATTTGTCACTTTTTCTCCGACCCTTTTTTCGTTTTCTACGACATTTGCCACTTTTTCTCCGACCCTTTTTTCTTTTTCTACGACATTTGCCACTTTTTCTCCGACCCTCTTTTCTTTTTCTACGACATTTGCCACTTTTTCTCCGACCCTTTTTTCGTTTTCTACGACATTTGTCACTTTTTCTCCGACCCTTTTTCCTTTTTCTACGACATTTGCCACTTTTTCTCCGACCCTTTTTTCTTTTTCTACGACATTTGCCACTTTTTCTCCGACCTTTTCTACGACACTTTTTTCGTTTTCTACGACATCTGCCACTTTTTCTCCGACCTTAGTGTCATTTTCTACGACATCTGTACTTTCTTTTGTGTCCTCCTCTTCTGCCGGAGCAAAAACTGTTACTTGAAAACCTCCGGAAATGTTTTTAAACTCCGGCGCAGGAAGATTTTCTGCTTCAAAATAGTTGATGATGCGCCCTATTCCTGAGCCATATTTTTCAATTAGCCCTAAATGTTTGAAAAAGTCAGCGATGAGTTTATTGCGAGGTGTTGATTTGTAATTGTTTGACAGTAAATCTTCTATCGTTATTTCATCGGGAAGTTTTCCCGGATTGTAAAATTCTATTTTATCGTTGTAGATTTTCACCACCGAATCAGGCATCGCGCTATAATCGCGGTGGATTATCATGTTGATAACTATCTCTCGGATTGCTTCCATCGGATATTGCCACTTCTGCGTGTTGCGCGGCTCGCCCGTGATAATAATTTCTTTGTTGATGTGTTTTTTTACAAAATCAATCACATGGTCTATTTCCGACAATATATCCGATTGTGTTCGTGCCGTATCCTTGATTGTAATAAAATTTTGAAAACGTCCCAGTTCAATCGTTGAATCAATGCCATCGTTCTTTTTGAACATCAAATACGCGGCAGAAGTCAGTTTGTCATCGCGAATTAAATTGTATTTCAGAAGAAATTGCAACGCTGTTTCATTGATGGTTATCCCGTTCAATTTCATCATATCCATTGCTTTTTGCACTTTATCCCACGAAATATCGTCTAATGTATGCGTTGGGTCGGGGTCGGGATAAGCGTCCCAACTTGTGTTTAGCGTTTGCAAATGAAGATTTACCATTTCCGAAATCGAAAGCATGTGATTGGAATTTTGCACTCGTTTGTAGTACTTTCCCCTGCATGCCACTGGTTTAATCGGATACTCCTGCACTTTCAACTCTACCACCGCAACACCCTCATATTCAATCACATCAGCATCCGGAACGATTGCCGGCTGCGTTTTCATTTTTATCTCATTGAGCCACTGCTGAATACTCTCTTGCCCGATTGTGAAGCCCTTGACCGGAGCACCATCATTTGCCACACCCACCAACACACGCCCGCCTTTGCTATTGGCAAAAGAGACCAGCGTTTCAATGACATCCTCATTAAAACCCGGCTTAAATTCGATATGCTGTGATTCTGTGTACATTTTATTGCTTGTCAATCTTTTGTTAAAACCTCATTACCTAATCCGAATGTGGTAATGAGGTTTTTATGTGAATCTAATCGTATTTATTTGCTACTGAGGTTGTTTCGTGTGGAAAAATTAGGTGAAAATTAGGTCTTTTTTCCAACTAAATCAAAAAAACCGAATGCCATTATTCTCAACCACCGCATTGCCCTTCAAGAAGTCGGGTGATTGGATGATTTGATACATCTTATAGCCGTTTTGCATTTGCACTTGTTGTAGTGCTGTGGCTTCATCGTAGGCTTCTCCCGTGTTTTTGTTGGTCACTACCAGCACATAGCCGCGATTTTTGCCTGCGAGCGGACCTGTGATTACATCTGCCGTTGCAGCGGGGACAACCACGTTCAGGATGGGTTCTGTGCCAATACCGGAGATGCTGTTCGTGCCAAATGCTAATGCTTTAACTGACTGGGGAACTGCGTTGAGGGCTTCTGCGTATTGTTCCAGCGTGGTGTAGCCCTTGGCTTTCAAGTCGGCTGCCCATTTTTCGCCTTTTTTCTGATTGAGGAGTTCGCGTTTGAGGAGGGGCGACACGGATTCTAATGAGCGGTAGCCTTCTTGCAACGCATTTTCGACTGCTACCACTATTAGGTAGTCGCCGTCTTGACATTCTTTGATGTCGGAAATACTGCCTTTTTCGTGGTTGAATGCCCACTGAATGGCTACGCGCGAGCCTTCGATGCCGGAGAGCGATACCTGGTCGGGGGACACTTCCACTTCTTTTTGAATGGTGTAGCCCGCGGCCTCGGCATTCGCTTTCAAATCTTCGATGTCCCTGTTGGCGGCGATAAATCGGTTCAAACCATCATATATTTTCATCTTGGTATCCTGACTTGGAGTTACAAGTGTTTGGATATGAGCCAGTTTGTATTTTGCTACAGGCTTTGTTTTTTCGGTCACCTGCACCAAAAAAGAACCTGTGGCACCTGCCACCACAAGCGGCGTATTGAGTGCTGCATTGAATACTGCTTCTTTGAATTTTGCGCCAAACTGTTGAGCAGCAGCCAATTCTGCTTCCGTTATCCAACCGGCATCGCCATCCGTTTGTCCTCCGCTGGCAGATTTTGCCATATCGGCAAATGAGGTGCCGTCTTTCACCACTTTTATCAAGCTGTCAGCCAATGTTTTGAACTTCGCTTGGTCAATCAGCATCGGCAAACCGAGCAAATTTAATTTTACCGAATCGGGAGCCGTTTTTTTGCCTTCCAACTTATATATATTATAGGTGCGGTCGGTCAAAACGGGACCTTCCACCGCGCCGATGGCATTCTTATCTACAAACGTCTTCGCCTCCGTGCTCAACTTTTCATACGCCACATACGCATCCACATAGGGGATATCCGAATTGGCGCGCACGATATGCGCCACATTGGTTGCTTCTTCCAATTTGCTTTTGGCGGCGAGCAATTTCGTTTCCACAGCCTGAATATCTGCCGGAGTGGGTGCTACATTAACTGCAATGTAATCAATCACTTGTGCTCTGCTTTGTTTGAATTGCGCCTTGCGGATTTTGTACAAATTTTCAATTTCGGCATCCGTCACCGTCACTTCATCATCGGGAATGGCGGTGTAGGATTGTGCCACGTAGTCGAAATCTGCGCTCACCTTGTTGTTTTCAAAATTGGCTTTGGCTTCCACGGTGTTGGCAAGTGCCGCGCCCGAAACCAACGCGGTGAATTTGCGTTGCAGACGTTCCTTTTTGATGTCCTGCTCCATTTGTAGCCACCATTGTTTGGCTTCGATAATTTGTCGTATTTGTTCTTGCTGCAAACCTTCAACGTCTTCTATTTCAATCTGTTGCAAGAAATTGATGAGTGCATTACGGTCAAATCGCCCCGTTTCTTTGTTCTGAAAAAAGGAAATTTGCTGAATCATGGGCGACACGTTTTCGCCCGAAATCAGGTCAATCATCTCGGCATCGCTCACCGTTAAGCCCAATTTTTCACACTCGGCGTTGAAAAGCAGCTCGTTAGTCAGCTCGTTCAACAGCATTTGGCGAATTTGCGCCTGCTCGTCACTCGTCAAATTGCGATTGGACTGCTGTTTGTACTGCTCCAAACGGGCATTCACGCGCCGGTCGAAGTCGTTGTAATGGATTTTTTCGCCATCCACCACCAAGATATTTTCTGTACTTTGGCTGAAAATCGAAGTGCCATTTTTAATCAAATCGCCCATAACGAACGCCACAAGTGCCCCACCGATGAATACTACCAATATCCACGCCTTACCTCTAATTTTTTCTAAAGTTGCCATTTTATATTTTTTTCTATTTTGGGTGCAAAGGTAAGAAATAGTTTTGAGTTATGAGTTATGAGTTATGAAAAAAAATGAAAAATGTGATTTTTTTATTTTTTCTCCGGATGCAAAGGTAAGAAATAGGTATGAATTATGCGTTGCCCCCGGGCAGATTTAACCACATTTGCCATTACAAAAAAAATGTCGTATCTTTGCACAAAATTTAATAACGTAATAATGTAAAAAATGGCAACAAAGGCAGCGAAAGCAACAAAAGAAGTGAAAGTAGAGCACGGCGAGGCAGAAACGTATTCGCTAGGGAAAGGCAGGCTTACTGATTTTTGGGAAAAATATCCCAACGGTACCCTGATAGTTTACGACAGAAAAGCCGTAAATAAATAAATATGCGCTATCTAATTGATACAAACATACTTATAAATATGATAGGAGACAAAGGTTTCTTGTCTAAGCATCATAAATGATTATTCTAATCTGCTTTATATCAGTAGCGAAAGCGTAAAAGAGCTACTCCATTTAAAGCAAAATCTACAATTTGTTTTTAACGACAAATGAGGCACATTGATGCTTGCCTGTTTTTTTTGTCGTCCAACGGATTCAGGGGATTGCGGGTCAAGCCCGCAATGACAAATCCTTTAGCGGTTGCCCTGTGACAAAAAATAAATAATTATCCGCAAGCCTATCTTACAATGCAAAAAAGAAACTCCCGACTACATTGGGGGTAGTCAGGAGTTTCCGGGTTAACTATGAAAAGAATTCTAAGAACCGAACACCCATTCCATATCTCCGATTGAAGTAGTTGCAGTGCGACCCGTCTGGCCCGCTTTAAAGTACAACACATTCCATCCTTGTTTCAAGGATATGTTTGTGAAAATGCGGTTTCCTGCGGTCCCATTCAACGTAACAGCTTTATCAACATAGATGAATGCAACTAAGTTGGGAGTTTTAAGAGCAAAGTATCCAACGAACTCACTCCCTTTTGAAGCACGAACCTGAGTAAAATCTACGGCTCTTACCGATTGGTCACTTAACAGTTCTCCTCCACCTGCGTGAATTAGAGTATTCTGATTTAAATAACCATCAATATCAGTTTCATTAAAATTGAGAGTAAAGACACCATTTTCGTACCTTCCGCTGGCAAGCCCATCCAAATTCACAGCATCAACTGCAGAATTTGCCGGACCATTTGTGACAGTTACTGTAAGCGTTCTGCCATCAAAACCACCGCCACCGCCTTCTTCATCATCGCTGCACGAAGTAGCACACACTGCTGAAACAGCCATCGCTGCCAGCACAAACACACTTTTAAATTTTTTCATTTTCATTTTTTTTTAAAATTTATACAATAAGTGAATAGCAGGAACAAATTGGCTTCCGCCCGTTATGAAAGCAACGTTGTACCTTGCTTCCAAGCCGATTGCAATCGCATCGGTTAGAGAAAAATCGGCACCTGCACCGAGATTGACACCGAAAACACCTGTTGACGCAGAGCCACCACCAGCAGTGTAACCACCAACACTAATACTCGGTATTGTCTGATCCCAACCCGCATACGATATCCCTGCTAACGGATAAATGGCGAATTTCTCGGTCGCATTAAACAAATAGTGAAAATCGGCATTGACTTCCCACGCACTGAAGATGCTGTTCCCCAGAAAGTAATTAAAGGATGGCGACACTCTGAAGTGGTCTGTAACCCCATAATTGAACTTTGCTCCGACGGCTATTCCGTGCATTTCAGAAGTCCCTAACCCGAAGTTTAAGCCAACGGCCATCTCTCCCTTTTGAGCACTAACGCTCACTCCACATACTGCAACAAGCAGTAACGATAAAAAACACTTTTTCATATTTTTTTAGTGTTTTACGTCCGCTCCTTAGACGGACAATTAAATTAATAAAATTAAAATTCCTACTCTGTGAGGCTTTGTAGGGCTTGCCCCAACTTTTATGTCAGTTGTTTGGTCCAACCTATTTTGTCTTTTCATCAATCACGATACACACATAAAAAAAGCGCAGACAAAACTCGGATATCCCTATCTGTTTTCTGAGCCCTTAGACTGGCTATTAACACAATCAAATAAAAAATGAGTTGCCAACGCACCCGAAGGTGACGTTATCACTCTTACCTTTGACTGTGTTCTTGAAAGTGTCTAAGTTTCAGAAAACAAAAGTAATAGCAAAAACGCTTTTTCCAATCTACAATGTGAGTATCACCACTGTCATGTCTTCATAATCTCCTATTATTTAACGAGTTAATCACTTCCGTATTCGCTCATTCATTCGAGCCAATATTCGGTCCGACATTTGCATATTCATTATATTTAGCGCAAATTCTGGCGCAAAGGTAAGCAATATTTTTAAACAACATTCATATTTCCGCGCAATTTCAATGTTAAATAAAATTAAATGTCACGGTGAAAACGGGCGACAAAATGAACCGTATCATTTAAAGTGTTGATATTTATGATTTTATGTTCCACGTGGAACGTGTGATAATAGATGGCGGTGTAATGGACAAAATTCAGGCTAAAAAAGAGCCGTTTGTTTCAAGTGGACAAAATTCAGGCTAAATATTTTTGAGGATGAATAAATCCTGATCAACTATTCATATCTTTGCATGGTCAAATGA
>BBRT01000297.1 GCA_001417715.1 Candidatus Symbiothrix dinenymphae | reverse complement strand
CGAGGTCTTCAACGGTTACCTGCACACTGACCGGCTCCGACTCCGGAAGATTCAAGTCCGTGATGAATTGTCGTCCGAATGGTTTACTTGACGTCCTAACCTGTCGATAAAATAGACCGACACTAAGGTGAATATCACCGTTACCACACCCACGCCCACGGAAGCCCAAATCGCAGCAACCGCACCGTTGAATCCTGCCATCAGGAATATTTTCGGACTGTAATAAATGACGGTATTGATACCCACGAATTGCTGGAAAAACATAATGCCTACGGCAATAATTAAAGGAATACGCAACCAGGGTTTCCACAATTCTTTCCAACCCGTCTTTTCGGTTTCGGACGACTTTTGCACTTCTTCCTGCATTTGCTGATAGGAATTGAGGGCGTTTTGTTCGCTTTCTATGCGTTTCAGAATTTTCAAGGATTCTTCGGAACGTCCATTGCTGAATAACCATCGGGGCGTTTCCGGCAGGAAAATAATCCCGATGAAAAGGATAACAGCCGGAATCGCACAGACATAAAGCATCGGACGCCAGCAGGTAATATCCGCTTCATTGGCAAAATACAAATCGGAAAGGTAAGACAGTAAAATACCGATAGTGACCATTAACTGAAAAAGAGATACCAATGTGCCTCGTATTTTGGTCGGAGCTATTTCCGCCAGATATAAGGGAACGGAATAGGATGATATACCAATGGCTACACCCAATACCAAACGGGCGATTATCAAAGTCCAGACAGTGGGAGCAATACCGGAGCCTAAAGCACCGACAATAAAAATGACGGCTGCTATAAGAATGATTTTCCTGCGACCAATCCTGTCGGTCAGTTTCCCACTGAATAGCGCACCCAAAATAGCACCTACTAAACCGGCAGACGTAATGATTTCCACAAAACCGTTGTCAATTTGAAAATCCTGCTGGAAAAACGGAATGGCACCGGAAATGACTCCGGTGTCGAAGCCAAATAGCAAACCGCCCATGGCGGCGATAATGCCGATGACATAAATCAAACCGGGCTGATAAGTATCTTTCACTTGCATTGATTTTATTTATTCCTAAATGTTACTTGTCTTAATAGCGTATGCCCCATCGGAACCAGCGTTTTCTGTTCCATGGACTGCCATACGGGGTTATAAAGTTTTACTTGAAACTGCTCCCCTTCCTCTGCTTTTACCGGCATTTCGCTTGCATCATATTGATAGACCAGGTAGCTTTTAGGCGTATATCCAAAATCTTGAAATCCATCGGCATAAATTCGTTTGGGAGTTTCGTTCGCTACGAAAGGCACTGCCAGCACCAAAGCACCATAAGTAAAAGCCGTTTCTCCGTCGAGTTCGTGTTTCTCTACTTCAGCTTTCCATTCAACAGTGAACGTTTCTTTGCCCGACCATTTTTTGTTGATGACGATGAAATCGCCGTCTTCCTTGTAATCGGAGGAAGTAACAGTAAATCCTTTATTCCAAGCGGGTTTGCGAATTTTCAGAGCAAATGTTACCGGCTTTTTTACTTCTATCTCAAAAATGATTGTATCAGAATGAGGATAATTCGTTATTTCTCTGATGGTTACCGGTTGTTTCCCGAATTGCGTATTTACTTCGCAACCACCCAAAAGGGAAGCAACAAATCCGTCTTTATCTTTCAGCCACATATTGTGAATATAGTAAGGAATAATGCGTCCGGCATTGGGAGCGCAGCAAACGGCTACATCCTGATGGGCAGGAGAATATTTGTAACTTCCATGATCGCGCATTCCATTCAATGTGGCGTTCATAAAATACGAATTGTCGGTCTTCAAATAAGTAACAGCGCTTTTCTCTGGATGACGGGCACCCATTGCCGCATTGAACAGGAGTTTTTCTACATCATCGGCATAACGGATGTCGCCCGTTTTTTGTATGTATTGCGTATAGGCATCCAGCGTTTCCAACATGGTACAATATTCATAACCGATAAGGGTGTGGTCAACCTTTCTGCCGTAAATCCACTCGTCGCCGATGACGCCGCCGGAAATAGTTGTCAACTCTTTCAGCCGTTTCATATAAATGGACAACGCTTCGGCTAATTGCGGATTGCCGGAAGCGTAAGCAGCCACCAATAAGGAGCGTAAATGTTCGGTTGAATGTGCGGAATGTCCTCTTAAACGGTAGTCGGGATTCATGATATTCTTGTACTGTATATCTTTCGATTCAACGATAATGTCGTGCGACGAAAAATCTTTGTAGCAAAACAGGGCATAATCCCAATATTTACTGTCATGGGTCAATTGATACAGTTGGTCCAAGACATCGGTAAACGCCAAACCGTGGCAAATGCCGTATCCGTATGCATGTGCGATGTAGGGTGTGGAAGCGTTGATTTTACAGTTATCCATCACGTTTTGCACGCCTCGTTCTACGGCTTTCAATACATTTTTATCTTTGGTAAAATCATAATAAGCCAGCAGTCCGCGATACAAAGAGGCTTTTGCCCACATTTCACCGTTTTCCGTTTCAAACCGGTAGCGCAGGTCGGGTGCATAAATGCCCAGATAGCCGTCGGCATCTTGTGTGGCTAATATATGGTTTACATAGTCTTTGATTCTTTTGAGATGTTGTTGGTCGTTCAGCAGAAATGCGGTACGGATATAGCCATCCCGCCAGTTCGATTGTGTTTCGCTATTCCACCAAAGAAATTCAATGGAGTGACCGCTATTGCCGACATCTTTCTGCTTTACCGCTCTTGTCAGCCGGTCTTTGCCATAGATATCGTCCTTGATGATTAAGTCGGGAACAAGGGAATCCAAGTGTCCGACAAAACCGTCCAAGTCTCTGCGCAACTGCGCTGCCATCCATCCGGTGGGCTTTATCTCACTCGAAGATAATTGGCTGTAGGCCTCTTTCTTCTCTTTTACTTTGGCGAAAGGGTCTTGCTGTGCAAACAGCGAAAAAGGAAACAAGACGCAACAAGCGAATAATCCTTTACGAATCCCAGTCCCAGTCCAATTAATACATTTTTTTGTGTTCATTTTTTTTATTTTTATTTATTAAATTATTATCGATTCCTGAATGTTACTTGTCTTAATATCGTGCGCCCCATCGGAACCAGCGTCTTCTGTTCCATGACCTGCCATACGGGGTTATAAAGTTTTACTTGAAACTGCTCATCTTCCCCTGCTTTTACCGGCATCTCGCTTGCATCATATTGATAGGGCAGGTAGATTTTAGGCGTATATTCAAAATCTTGAAATCCATCAATATAGATTCGTTGGGGAATTTCGTTGGCTACGAAAGGCACTGCCAGCACCAAAGCACCATAGGTAAAAGCCGTTTCTCCGTCGAGTTCGTGTTTCTCTACTTCGGCTTTCCATTCAACAGTGAATGTTTCTTTGCCCGACCATTTTTTGTTGATGACGATGAAATCGCCATCTTCCTTGTAATCGGAGGAAGTAATCGTAAATCCTTTATTCCAAGCGGGTTTGCGAATTTTCAGAGCAAATGTTACCGGCTTTTTTACTTCTATCTCAAAAGTGATTGAATCAGAATAAGGATAATTCGTTATTTCTCTGATGGTTACCGGTTGTTTCCCGAATTGCGTATTTACTTCGCAACCACCCAAAAGGGAAGCAACAAATCCGTCTTTATCTTTCAGCCACATGTTGTGAATATAGTAAGGAATGATGCGTCCGGCATTAGGAACACAGCAAACGGCTCCATCCTGGTGGGCAGGAGAATATTTGTAATTTGTTTGCCTGTACATTCCATTCATGGTTCGGTTCATAAAATACGAATTATCAGACTTCAAATAAGTAACAATGCTTTTCTCGGGATGACGAGCGCCCATTGCCGCATTGAACAGGAGATTTTCTACTTCGTCGGCATAACGGATGTCGCCCGTTTTTTGTATGTATTGCGCATAGGAATCCAGCGTTTCCAACATGGTACAATATTCATAACCGATAAAGGTGTGGTCGGACTTTCGTCCGGCAATATGTTCATCGCCGATGATGCCGCCGGAAATAGTGGTTACATCTTTCATCCGCTTCATATAAATGGACAAGGCTTCGGCTAATTGCGGATTGCCGGAGGCGTAAGCAGCCACCAATAATGAGCGTAAATGTTCAGTTGAATGTGCGCAATGTCCCCTTAAACGGTAGTCGGGATTCATGATATTCTTGTACTGTATATCTTTCGATTCAACGATAATGTCGTGCGATGAAAAATCTTTGTAGCAAAACAGGGCGTAATCCCAATATTTACTGTCATGAGTCAATTGATACAGTTGGTCTAAGGCATCGGTAAACGTCAAACCGTGGCAAATGCCGTATCCGTGTGCACGGGGGATGTAGGGTGTGGAAGCGTTGATTTTACAGTTATCCATCACGTTTTGCACGCCTCGTTCCACGGCTTTCAATACATTTTTATCTTTGGTAAAATCATAATAAGCCAGCAGTGCGCGATACAAAGAGGCTTTCGCCCACATTTCACCGTTTTCCGTTTCAAACCGATAGCGCAGGTCGGGTGCATAGATGCCCAGATAGCCGTCCTCATCTTGTGTGGCTAATATATGGTTTACATAGTCTTTTATTTTTTTGATATGTTCTTGGTCGTTCAGCAGAAATGCAGTACGGATATAGCCATCCCGCCAGTTCGATTGGGTTTCGCTATTCCACCAGAGAAATTCAATGGAGTGAAGGTTATTGCCGACATCTTTCTGCTTTACCGCTCTTGTCAAACGGTCTTTGCCATAGATATCGTCATCGACTATTAAGGAGGGAACAATGGAATCCAAGTGTCCCACAAAACCGTCCAAATCTTTCCGTAATTGTTCCGCCATCCATCCGGTGGGTTTTATCTCACTTGAAGATAATTGGCTGTAGGCCTCTTTCTTCTCTTTTATCTTGGCAAAGGGGTCTTGCTGTGCCAACAGCGAAAAAGGAAACAAGACGCAACAAGCGAATAATCCTTTACGAATCCCAGTCCCTGCCCAATTAGTACAATTTTTTTTGTTCATTTTTTTATTTTTATTTATTTATAATGCGACAAAGGTACAAAATAATTCAAGGCAACCGCATCAAAATTGGTGCGGTTGCCCTGTAATTAAATTGATACAAACGTAAGCCTGAGCCCTCCAAAATTATGAACCGCGCCAAGCACTGTCCATTTTAACTTGTGTATTCCGACGCTGAGTTTTACGGATATACCGGGATCGTCCCATTCATACGCACCAAAGCCCCCACTGTTCTCGGTAATGGGTATGATACCGAGAACATCCAAATTGTCGATGGTTAAAGAAGCATAACCGCCTGCTTGACCCATCGCCCTGTTATATTCTATTTTATACAGTCCCGGATTCTGCACATCTATCGTATAGGCATACCAGTCGCCTACATTACCCCATCCTATGCCCATGAGACCGGCGGCAACAGCAGCATCATGAATTCCATAACCTAAATTTACATCGCCCCCGATCACCCGATAGGTCAGGTCGCCACGGTTGGGGTAAGCTGTCATGTGGTAACCCTTATTCTGTCCGCCAAGGTCAAAGTCGGCGGCCTTGATGATGTATGACGCTACGGAAGTAACCTTATCGATTGCTCCTGCCGGAAACCGCTGTGACAGGTTGATGTATTCAAGCAACTCTCCCACGGACTGCGTCTTTAGTGTTACATTATGGGAAAGAGATATCGTATCCACTACGCCCGTTATCAATAACTTAAAAGAAATATCTACCGGAGTGGTTCCACCGACCGGCAAACCATCGAACAGGATTCTGCTTGCCTGAGTCGTCACCGGCAACGCGGTACTTGGGTCGATATACTCTGCCTCGACAACACGATATGAAGTGGAAGGACTCCAAGTGACAATGGCTTGCGTTGTGTTGGCGGTATATGCTGAGGCAATCAGCACTGCACCTCTATCCGCTTCCGTGAAAGGTTTTCCGGTGGTTTCCACCGGTATGGATTTATTGCCGTACTTGTCTTCGGTATAAATCTTAAAGCGATACGTTTGCGGAATGGTGAGATTACGAATGTCCACCCAGGAACACACGCTGTCTATCCTAATGAGCGTATCGCCGTATTCCACCACCGTCTTTTTCGCTTTCGGCAAAATCTTCTCCATCTCAGCCGCACTCAAGCGGCTGGGGTACAAATCAATTTCTACTCTTTCAAAGCCTCCGCCCGCCTTGAAATAAAGCGGGTTCGCATCGTATCCCGCAGGATACACTATTTCCTTATCGACCATCTCTTTGATGTTGTCGAACATATCATTGTTGCACGAACAAAGCGCAACAACAATTCCTACCAAAATAACATTCTTTTTCATCTTTATTTTTTTTTAATTTGTAATTTAATTTTACTGTGCGTCTTTGCCATACAGCGTTATCTCGGACAAACCGGTAGCCAAGGAGACATTATTACTTCCAAATGGCGCAACCGCCTGGTACCTGAACCAGCGAGTCGCGGGAGTAAAGTCCGGTTGGTCGGGATACATCAGGGATTCGTCGCCGAGATTCCCCATACGGACGATTTCCAAAATAGACAATCCCGAAGCAGGCGTCGGAATTTCTATCTGGTTGATCTCTACCCATTGGCCGGAGGCGTCGTTTACAGCATCGTCATCGCCGTCCCAGTAGTACATTTTGTATATCCTCACATTAGGCGCGATGTAAAGGTCACCTCGGGGATTGGTGAGAAGGTTCGCCGGGTCATAGAAACGCCTCTGATGAGTAACAATACGGCTCAGCCGGTATTTAGCACCAAGATCAATCATAAAATTAACGGGATTATTCACAACAACGGTAACGCCATCTACCAACATGGTTGCCGGAGTAAAGTTAGCGTAATTTGACGGATGCGCATCGTCATTACCGTATCCATCAATGACAGAACTGTTCCATCCTTCATAAGAATTTCCGTTTGACATATACACTCCTCCGATAAGAACGCCGGGGTCGGGCAAAGCCCACTTGTTTTTGCTGAGCAAAGCATCGGTTTTCAAGTGTATCACAGTATCAATACTTTCGGTACGATTGCCATAGAGGTCTTCAACGGTTACCTGCACACTGACCGGCTCCGACTCCGGAAGATTCAAGTCCGTGATGAATTGTCGTCCGAATGGTTTACTTGATGAAAACACCTGACGGATAGAACGCTGTGTTCCATTATCGGAAAAACTGAAATCCACAAACAGGTTGATCTCCTTCGTCAAGAGGTTTTCCCATGTCAACAGCATGGCACCGAAAGCGGGATATACGTCCATCGTTTTCGCCACTCTGCTGTAGTTTGGCTCCTCCGGCTTTACTTTAACCTGCACCACTGTCGATTGGTTGCCCGCTCTGTCTAAGGCATACAACTGAAGGCTCTGTTCGAGGGTATCAGGCAAGCCGAACACCTCCAAATAAGGCGCAAAAAACGACACGGCAGATTTAACCAATTGCCCGTTTGTAGCCGTAAATGAAGCCTCAATACTAATAACGTCCTCATCATCAGGAATCTGATAAAAAATCCTGGCACCACCGGGAAGAGCCCACACAGTGTCAAACACAGGTGGCGAAGGCGCTTCGGTATCATCCGAAGAGATACCAAACCGTTCCCCCTCCTCGCAGGCATAAAAACCCGCCATTCCAAGAAGCAATAAAATTGCCATTTTCCTAAAATTATTCATAATCTATAATTTTTAAATTTTTAATATCTAAACTCTAAACTCTAATATCTAAACTCTAAACTCTAATATCTAAACTCTACCATCCCGGATTCTGAATAAGTTTGGAATTTTTATTCAACTCATCCGTAGGGAGCGGCCAGAGGCAATCCCTCAGTGTAAACATACGATCCTGCAAGAGTCTTGTCTGAAAAAAACCGGCGGCATTCGAGCCGGTGTTGTCCCATCCTGTTACGGGCGATGTAAACTCCTGCGGTGCTCTTCTGTACCGAAGTATGTCCCAGAACCGATGTCCTTCAAAAGCAAACTCGTTGCCTCTTTCGTTCAGGATAATGTCGAGCATATCGACTTTGTTCTTATATTTGTTCGGATTCTTTGCAAAGTTGGTATAGGCCTCTTGCACGGTTGGAATGCCCGCTCTGTCGCGCACTTTGTTGATGGCTTCCCACACCTCTCCATCCGGAGCATCCAACCACTGGTTGCGCGCTTCTGCTTTCAGCAGATACAAATCTGCCAGACGGATAATCGGAACCGGATAGAGCGACAGCATGGCCCAATGCCATCCCGATCTGCTGTCGGGATGTATTATTTTTTGAGTGCCTATTCCCGTCAAGAAACGAAAGGGGTCGGCGACGGAAGCACCGGCCTCACCGGAAAAGAAAGTCGTTTTGATTCGGTTACTATGCCCGCGCCAATAACCGCCGGTAATACCCATATTGGCATAGAAGCGCGGCTCCCTGTCCAAATAGAGTTGAATTGTTTCTACGTCGGACTGCAGGAAACCGAGAAATTCTTTGGTTATCGTGGTGTCCGGCGTACGCGTGAGGTCATGCCTGCGATCGCGGTCGAACCTGATGTCACTGTCTTCATCCAAAGGAAGTCCGTGTTTGGTATAGAACCTTTCTAAGGTTTTGCCGGTGGCTCCCAACAAATTCCGGGAAAGCTGCGAACTGTTGGTTATACCGGCATAACTGTTGCCGGGCACGCCGTAATGCAGCACGCTGGCCGGCAGCACAATGTTGGCATCAGCAACCAGTAAGGATTGAGCAGAGAGATTGGAGCTACTAATATTTGACTTTCCCCATATCAGTTCCTTGTTCCACGGGTCAGTTATCACCCACCTCAAATCATAGAGTGTCTGCAGTTTGGGATTTAATCTCTTGTCATTAAGGTCATCCGTCCACATTCGTTTTTCGTATGTGTACAACTCCACTCCGTTTGCCTCGCAGAGCGTAATGGCTGCCTCAACAGCATCCAATGCATCTTTCCATTTGGCTTTTGTGGTGGCGGCGTTATCCTGCGGGAAAAACGGTTTCTTGTCATGGTCGTAGAAATCGAAGTAATCTTCATTGCCACTGTAGAACGGGCTTGCCCTCCACACTAAAACCTTCGCTTTGATGGCTGCCGCCGCCTGTTGGCTCACTTGTCCGTAGTCATTGCCAATCTTTTCTTGCAAAAGATACGGGATGGCTTCATTCATCGTCCGGATAATATAGTCAAAACAGTCGTCTATTTTGCTGCGCAAAACAAACTGATCTTTCGGCTCGGTGTCCGGCGAAGTAGCCTCATCCATAATAGCAATGGGACCATATTGCTGCAACAGCAGAAAGTGATAATACGCTTTCAGAAACTTTACCTGCGCTTTCCAGTCGGCTTTTTCTTCGGGTTTCATGTCATGTACCACGTCTATCCTGTCAATGAAGAGATTGCAGACATTGATGCCCTCATACAGGTCATTTCCCAGACCGGTGCCTGACCATGTTCCCAGCATGGGATTGCCGGCATTCTGAAGCCTCCTCATAATAAGAATACCCTGGTAGATGGAGTAGTCTCCGTTAAAATAGGCACCATTCACCCACTCGTCACCCAGCAGCCATGAGGACGAAAAGGCCTCTTCATGCGGGAGATAACTGTATGACCTTGCTAATGCATTGTAAGCATCCTCCCTTGCGATAAAGAGATTTTCAAGGGTCATGCTCTTGTCGGGAACGACATCTAAATAATCGCTGCACGATGGCAAAATGAACATCGCAGCGATGATTGTTTTATAAATATTTTTTTTCATATTCTTATAATTTTATATTATTTATCATACTAATCAAATTAATCATATTAAAATCACAGTTCAGACATTAAAATGAAAGTTGCAATCCCACATTAAACCTCCGATTCAGCGGATAGCCCATACCACTGTTGCCCATTTCGGGGTCCCATTGCTTGAACGGGCTTACCACAAACAGGTTTTCAATGCTGAAGTAAGCACGGAGGCTTTCCATTCCAACCTTTTTGATGCCCGAGAAGGTATATCCGGCTTCAACGGTCTTGAGCCGCAGGAATGAGCCGTCGCGCAACCACCATGAAGACAACTGCGTATTGTTTTCTACCGGGTCTGTTGACAAACGGGGCCAGAAGGCATGTACATCCGGATTGGTTTCTGTCCATGCACCGCGTGCCACGATTGCCAGAGCATTACGCCTGTTTTCAAAGGGTGCTATGCCGTGTCCCTCAAGTCCATTAGCAGGATCGTTATCAGTATCATAATTTCCCTTGGGGTCGATGAAGAACGACACCCTTGCATTCCCCTGAAAGAAGAACGACGCATCAAACTTTTTGTATCCGGCGGACAGTCCGAAGCCGTACTGTATTTCGGGCGTTGTGGGAAAGCCCATGGCAATTTGGTCATTCGAATCTATCTTGCCGTCGCCGTTGATGTCCGTATATTTGATGTCACCGGCTTTAGGAATACTGCCGTCGAAGTTTTGTGTTGGGGACCGGCTGACTTCGTAATCGTCCACAAAAAGCCGCTCTGCCACCAAACCCCACTGCTGACCTGCCGGGTGTCCTTTGCGGTAACGGTAAGCATCGGGATATTCCGGCTCGTCAAATTCTACATATTTATTGGTGGCATAAGTCATGTTGGCGCGTCCCGTCAACCAGAAATCTTTGTTAAAAAACTGCTGATAGTCAAAGGAGCCATCAATACCTTGCGATTCCATCTTGCCGACATTCCCGTATATCTTGGCTTCCAAGCCTGAGGTTGCCGGGTAATTCACTCGTTCCATGTAGATATTGCTTCTGTTTTCTTTGAAAAAGTCCACCTGAAATTTTAAGGGAGAACCTTTCAACACGCCTAACTCCAAGCCGATATTGTATTTTTCGGATATTTCCCATCCGATATTGGGGTTGGAATACTGGTTTATTTGGTATCCCGGCTTATCGAAAAATAAGCTTTCGCCCCATTTGTAGCCTCTGTTGGTGCCGCCGAGCTGGACATTGGAGAGGAAGCGAAAACGTCCGGACCTTCCCGCAATGGCATCGTTACCGACCAATCCCCAGGTGAATTTGAATTTCAGCAAATCAACAATGTCCTTGGCGGACTCCCAAAACTGCTCGTTGGAAACCAACCAGCCGACACCGATTGATGGAAAGAAACCGAATCGCTTGGAGCCGGTAAATTTCTCCGAGCCGTTGTATCCATACCCAAATTCAGCGAAATAACGGTCGTCGAAATCGTAGGTCACACGACCCGAATTGCCGACATTCCTTTCGGGCAGGGTTTCAAATAAATCGCCACTACCTACATTAAACAAGTTTTCCTGCACCATCAGTACGGTCATGGCACCGACGGAATGTTTGTCGAAAGTACGGTTCCAGTTCGCACGGGCTTCAAAATAATACTGGACGGAAGTATTGCGGGCAGCGACGGTTGAACCAAGCGTGTTGGAGCCCGGTGTAGTCAGGTTGATGTTGGTCAGTTTATATACATCTGTAACCTGATTATAAGATTCTATCCCGTAAAAAAACGGCGAGAAAGTTCTCGTGTTGCCATACTTGCTCCATGTACTGGCGGATACCTTTGCCTGAAATTTCAGTCCTTCGGTGATAAAATCCAAATCCTGCAACAAGGTCGCCTGCGCGGTAACAGTACTTTCATCATTCGTTGTATATCCCTTCACCATTTCGGCGTAAGGGTTGCTTTTCAGAGTTGTTCCGCTACTGGTGGTACTTCCGAACAGCGTGTGTTCAGCCCAGCGATGGTCTTCGTCGGGTGCATACACAGCGGGAAAATCAACGGGATTGGCTTCTATCACCATATTGAAGATATCGCCTGCCGATGTGGCGGGACCCGTATATTTCTCGTACCGAGCCTGCAAGCGAGTATCCAAGGTGGTGGAAGGCGAAAGTTTGAATATCACATTGTTACGGAGGTTGAACCGGTCAATATTGATATTGTTGTTGAAATTGTTCCGTTTATCCACTTTGAGCAAGCCTGTTTCGTTTTCGTAGCCTGCCGATACAAAGTAGGTCGCAATTTTTCCGCCGCCCGATATGTTCACGTTGGCTTTGGTGTTGACGGTCTGTTTGTTGAACAGCATATCATACCAATCCACATTGGGGTAAATCATCGGGTTGTCGCCCCGCATGGTGGATTGTATTTTCTGCTCCGAGTAGTACACCCCCTGTATGGGGTCCCGCGATACACGCGCCTGATTGTACAGTTGCATGTATTCTATACCATCAATCATTTCAAGCATCTGCGTAGGCGTGGTCACATTGACGTCCACCCGGGCATTGATTTTCACTCTGCCTTCAGTTCCACTCTTCGTGGTTACCAGGATAATACCGTTGGCACCACGTGAGCCATAGAGTACCGCCGCCGAAGCATCCTTGAGGATAGAGAAACTTTCGATGTCGTCCGGCGTCATGCGCGCCAAATCATCGGCAGTGGATTCAAATCCGTCAACCAATATCAATGGCGAGGCAGCGTACCCGAAAGTGGTAACGCCGCGCACGAAGAACTGGGCATTGTCCGCACCCGGCTCACCGCTGGTTTGGTACGAAATCAAACCCGGAATTTTCCCCGCAAAAGCGGAGGTCAGGTTGGAAGCCGGCACCCGCAGGTCGGAGGCTTTGATAGTCTCGATGGAGGCAACCACACTGCTCTTCTTCTGCTTGCCGAAAGCCACCACCGTTACTTCATCCAACTCACTCGCTTTGGGCTTGAGCGGAATCACAAAACTCGCCTTGTCGCCCACCTCCACGGTGTAGAGGTCGTACCCCAAAAAAGAAACCTCCAAAACATCCGTCGGCGAAACGTCTATTTTGAACGAACCATCCAAGTCGGTTGCTACCCCGCGGGGAGAACCTTTGATGCCAATGTTGACTCCGGGCATTCCCTCACCGGTTTCATCATACACGAAACCGGTAACGGTCTTCGACCGTGCCGAGGCATTTGTTGTTACCTGCGCCGCCTCCTGCGGCGCTTCAGCGCGAATACTTTGCGCCCCCCCCCCCAAGAGAACGCTGCTCAACAGCAAAGTTTTTGCGAACTTTGCAAACTTTTTGTTTTTGCACTTTTTCTTCATAAAATCTAATTTTAATGTTTAACAAATTTTTTTGTGAATTGCCACCATGACAATTCGGCGGCAAAGGTAGTGAATGTTTTTTGAATGACAATGGATTTTTTTAATTTTAACACTTTAATATGTTAATGTTTATTAATTTATTGTTTTGTCATTTTGTTGTTTTGTCATTTTTGTTGGTTTTGTCATTGCGGGCTTGCCCCGCATGCCCGCATCCCGTAGGGTGGGGTGTAAAAAAGATTGTAAAATTTCGTTATTTATTCGTTCTAAATATGTATCTTTGCAGCCAAAAAGAATAATAAATATGGATACAAAAGAGCAACAAAGTATTGAATTATGGAAAGCCAAATCAATTGAGCGTTCCAAAGCGATTAAGCGACTAAAAAAGCGAATTAAGGAAATAGAACACAGTCGCGACAGTTGGAAAGAAAAATCTTTTGCAAATAAAGAGCGTGCAGACAGGTATGAAAATGATTTGTCGCAGATAAAAAAAAAACTGAACGAGATAACAGCGTAGTATTATTGCCTTGTAAAAATCGTCCAAAATATCATCGTTATGACGATTTTATAATACAACTTGCATTATCGTTAGTATTGCGTGTTGGTGTTAGTTTCAGGGCTGCGAGTAAGATATTTTGCGAGCTTCATCTTTGCTTGCATTTAAATCTTGGGACTCCAACACATACTACCATACTGCTTTGGACTAAAAAACAAGGTGTAGGAAATTTTCGGGAAAAGGAATATTTTAACACCCAAAAATGGATTTTGATAGCCGATGAAAGTATTCAATTTGGCAACAAAAAATTATTGTTTGTAATAGCCGTTCCTGTTTCAATGGAAAACAAGGGTAGTTACTTGAAATACAATGATATAACTCCGTTGAAAATAAAAGTATCAACGTCTTGGAAGGCTGAAGAGATTGCAGAAGTAATAAAAAACACCATAGATATTAAGCAGATTGAATATGCTGTATCCGACCTCGGAAGCAATCTGACAAAGGCATTTAGTATTTTGAATATCAAACATATAGAAGATATAAATCACAAATTTTCATGGATGATGCAGCATCTTTTTGAGGAAGATGAAATATTTAAGAATTACACAAAAGAACTATCTGATATGCGTGCAAAACTTTCGATGGGTAAATGTGCTCGCATCGTGCCTCCCAATCAACGAATAATGTCCCGATACATGAACCTGACACCACTTTTCAAGTGGGGAGTAAAGATGCTTAAACTTTTGGAAAACAATTGTTTAACAGAAGACGAATGCGAAAAATTAAAATTTTTGCCTCTATACAAAACCTTTATATTAGAGACTTACGAATTGCTTTGCAGCATGAATCAGACACAAAAAATAATGAAGAAAAATGGCATGAGTACGGCAAGTATAAACGAAGCATTGCAATTACTTGACGCACAGAACAATGCGAACGCAGAGATTATCAAATCAAAATTTATAGAGTATGTTCATAAAATGCAGCTAAGGGTGAGCGGACG
>BBRT01000296.1 GCA_001417715.1 Candidatus Symbiothrix dinenymphae | reverse complement strand
GTACTTTTGTCGGATAACCTAATTGTAATCCTTTGAAAATCGGGTGCATGATGTGGCAAGCCATATCGCCCAATGCGCCGGTTCCGTAATTCCACCAGCCGCGCCAATTCCAGGGATGATAAATGGCATTGTAGGGAACCAATTTCGCCGGACCGGTAAACAACTCCCAATCCAAGGTATCGGGAACCCAATGACCTTGCGAAGGAGTATTCAAACCTTGCGGCCAGATAGGACGGTTGGTAGCGCAATCTACGCGACGTACTTCGCCGATTTCGCCGGCAGCAATCCAGTCGCAAATTTGGCGAACGCCTTTACCGGATGAGCCTTGATTACCCATTTGGGTAGCCACTTTGTGCTTTGCGGCTAATTTTGTCAGCAGGCGTGATTCGTAAACCGAGTGTGTCAACGGTTTCTGAACATACGCGTGCTTGCCCATGGTCATGGCGGTGGCAGCGATAATCGCGTGTGTATGGTCGGCAGTAGCCACGATGACGGCATCGATGCTTTTGCCCATTTCGTCATACATCTTGCGCCAGTCTTTGTACTG
>BBRT01000295.1 GCA_001417715.1 Candidatus Symbiothrix dinenymphae | reverse complement strand
GTACTTTTGTCGGATAACCTAATTGTAATCCTTTGAAAATCGGGTGCATGATGTGGCAAGCCATATCGCCCAATGCGCCGGTTCCGTAATTCCACCAGCCGCGCCAATTCCAGGGATGATAAATGGCGTTGTAGGGAACCAATTTCGCCGGACCAGTAAACAACTCCCAATCCAAGGTATCGGGAACCCAATGACCTTGCGAAGGAGTATTCAAACCTTGCGGCCAGATAGGACGGTTGGTAGCGCAATCCACGCGACGTACTTCGCCGATTTCGCCGGCAGCAATCCAGTCGCAAATTTGGCGAACGCCTTTACCCGATGCGCCCTGATTACCCATTTGGGTAGCCACTTTGTGCTTTGCGGCTAATTTCGTCAGCAGGCGTGATTCGTAAACCGAGTGTGTCAACGGTTTCTGAACGAACGCGTGCTTGCCCATGGTCATGGCGGTGGCAGCGATAATCGCGTGTGTATGGTCGGCAGTAGCCACGATGACGGCATCGATGCTTTTGCCCATTTCGTCATACATCTTGCGCCAGTCTTTGTACTG
>BBRT01000294.1 GCA_001417715.1 Candidatus Symbiothrix dinenymphae | reverse complement strand
CCTTAAGCAGCCGTCCGAGCTCCCTGTCCCCAACCGCCTTCGCGCCGGAGATTGTCTCCTCCATCCACCGCCCCACGACAATCACGTTCTTCTCGCAAAACCGATTGATCTCATATCGTTGATTCTCCACCGTCTGCCTATCGGTGGAGACACGAACGTAACCATAAACCATAACCCCCCCTATTGAATTTACAGTTTCTCCGGAACCGCAGACCGGATCCGAAAATTTTATTATTTTCCCAGTCTCCGTCGGCTTTTTCCAGCAAGTATGCCGTCAGGCTCCCGTCCGCCATATAGTTGACAATCTTATTAGTTGTGTAGAAGTAACTTGATTGGTTGCGAATGGTTTTTTGCTTTTCTGGGTTATGTATTGCCAACATGTTTTCAAATATTCTTCCTATAATTTCGGGATTCGGCACGATGCTTTCTTCTTGCGGCGTATTATCAATAACGGTGAGTTTATAGGAATTGAGTATCTTAATCAGGCTGTCTCTCTCGCGGCTTTTGCTTTTGGCGGCGTTTTGTCTCCTTTGATATTTTCCCGCCT
>BBRT01000293.1 GCA_001417715.1 Candidatus Symbiothrix dinenymphae | reverse complement strand
TGCCCCCCCCCCCCCCCCCCAAGAGGATGCTGCTTAGCAGCAAAGGTTTTGCAAACTTTGCAAAGTTCGCGAACTTTTTGTTTTTGCACTTCTTCTTCATAAAAATAACTTTTAATGTTTAACAATTTTTGTTGTGAATTGCCACTATGACAACTCGGCGGCAAAGGTAAGGAATGTTTTTTAATTGACAATGGATTTTTTTGACTTTAACACTTCAATATGTTAATGTTTGTTAATTTCGTTATTATCGTCATTGCGGGCTTGACCCGCAATCCCCTGAAAATCAATTTTTTATTAAGTTTGTTCCTGTCATCTCTTTTGGTTGCTCCAAGCCCAATATATGGAGGATGCTGGGGGCTACGTCTGCCAGTTTGCCGTTTTCGACCTCTGCGTTTTTGTTTTCGGACACATAGATGCATGGCACCGGATTTAGGGAATGTGCCGTGTTGGGCGTGCCGTCGTCGTTGATGGCGTAGTCGGCGTTGCCGTGGTCGGCTATGATGATTGCCTCGTAGTTGTTGGCTTTGGCGGCTTCGATGGTGTCTCTCAGGCAGGCATCGACTGCTACAACGGCTTTTTCAATTGCGCTGTAAATGCCTGTGTGACCTACCATGTCGCCATTGGCATAGTTCACCACGATGAAGTCGAACTTTTGCGATTGGATGGCTTTCACCAAATTGTCTTTCACTTCGTAGGCAGACATTTCCGGTTGCAGGTCGTAGGTTGCCACTTTCGGACTTGCCACAAGGATGCGCTCTTCGCCGTCGAAGGGGGCTTCGCGACCGCCGTTGAAAAAGAACGTCACGTGGGCGTATTTCTCCGTTTCGGCGGTGTGCAATTGTGTTAGCCCTTTACTTGAAAGGAACTCACCTAATGTGTTGGTTACATTGTCTTTATCGAACAAAATATGCACATTTTTGAAACTTGCATCGTAAGGTGTCATCGTAAAATATTGCAGGTTAGGGATGGTGTGCATCTTCTGCTCAGGCATCTCCTGCTGCGACAGCACGGCGGTCAATTCCTTGGCGCGGTCGTTGCGGTAGTTGAAGAAAATCACCACATCGCCGTCCTGAATCACAGTGAGGGGTTTTCCGCCTTTCGTGCAGACGATTGGCTTGATAAATTCGTCGGTCAAACCATCGCGATAGGATTTTTCTACTGCGGCAACGGGATTTTCGGTTGCCTCCCCCATCCCACTCACAAGCAGGTCGTAGGCTGCCTTTACGCGCTCCCAACGTTTGTCGCGGTCCATCGCATAGTAGCGACCGATGACTGAGGCGATGTGTCCGGCGGAGGTTTTCAGATGGGCTTCCAACTCTTTCAGAAAGCCTGCTCCGCTCTTGGGGTCGGTGTCGCGACCGTCCATAAAGCAGTGTATAAACGTCTTTTCGATGTCGTACACCTTGCTGATGTCGGTCAATTTCAGCAAATGCTCCAGCGAACTGTGCACGCCGCCGTTGGAAACAAGCCCCATCAGGTGTATCTGTTTGCCGTTTCTCCGGGCATAGCTGTACGCGCGCATGATTCCTTCGTTATCAAAAATCGTGTCATCGCGGCACGCCTTGTTGATTTTCACAAGGTCTTGATACACAACGCGTCCGGCACCGATATTGAGGTGTCCCACTTCCGAATTGCCCATTTGTCCGTCGGGCAACCCCACGTTTTCGCCGGAGGCTTGCAACTGCGAATAGGGATACGTTTTCAACAATTCGTCCCAATAAGGTGTTGGTGTAGAGGAGATTACGTCACGCTTCGTGTGGTCGCCAAAACCCCAACCGTCGAGGATAACCAATAATGCTTTCTTCTTTGACATTATATATATACTTTAAATTTCAATTCGGGCACAAAAGTACAATTTTTTTTTGTTTTTTGCGTGCTATCTCAATTTTTTTGCCTAACTTTGTAAAAATTAAAAAATTAGATGATATGAAAAATTCGGAATTGTTTATTGGGCTGGGCGTAGGGATAGTCTTGGGCGCAGCTATTGGAGCCTATTTGGCGAGTGATGATGAGGTGAAAACGGAGTTGGTGGACAAGGTCAAAGACATCGTCAAGGGCAAAATGGACACCGCCAAAGAGAAGCTCAGCCTGTTGGCAAGTGCGGGCGTTGAAGGGCTTGTTACTTCGGCGGCTTCGGTTGCTCCGGATGCTTCGGCTGCATCGGCTAAATCTGTTAAAACTGCCAAATCATGAATCGGGACTACAAACTTGGGGATATTGCATCCTGCATCAAGAACGACCTCATTGGGTTGGGAGTTACAAAATTGCAACTGCTTAAATTGCAGGGGTTTGAGAAATTGTCGCGCATCGGGGCATTGCTTCTTTGGAACATCATCGTGATTTTTCTGGCATTTTTTGCTTCGCTGTTTGCATTCATCGCGTTGGGTTTTTGGTTCAGCGACTTGGTGGGCAATTTTGCGGGCGGATTTGCCTTAGTGCTGTTGCTCTATGTGGGCATCTTTGGCATTTTCTTTGTCTTCCGAAACGCCATCTGCACCGGTTTTCAGAATAAATTACTGAGAGAATTAGAGCAAGATTTTGAGTTTCAGAGTTTAGAGTTTAGAGTTTAGAGTTTAGAGTGCTGTATGATGTATCTCTGTTTGTATTTGACGGATGCTCAAATTCGTTGTAAATCTTTCTGACTGTTTCATAACCTAATGGGGCACAATTTTTGTTTTCATTTTTATAAATTATTTACAATTTTCCAAATACCGTGGTTCAAATTTTTGCAACACATACAATTCCAACTCATGGTCGCCCGAAACCGTAACGCTTTCGACATACTCCCAATTATTCTTCTCGAAGTTGAATAAAAAGATGTCTACATCTGCCGGGTATTTAAATACACGCATTATTACCATTTCATCGTTCATTTGTTCTGCTTCAGGAACGTCTATATAGGAGGCGTATTTTTTGTTGTCAAAAACCGTTATAACAAATTTAAAGTGTTGTTGTCCTAATCGTTCTATAAAATTAGCCATATCCAAATTCCAAATATTTGCAGGAAGATTCCATTTTTTCAATGTATCCACATTATTAAGATGATATTTGTTCAATAAAAATTGAATAGAATCTTCTACTTTTTGATTATCTACTAATCTAAATTTATAGCTTTGCTTAAAATAATCTTTCTTTGTGTAGGTGGGTCCCCCCTCCAAAAATGGCTCTTTACACCTAAAATCATACATGTCCTTGTATTTTAAATACCAATCATTATTTTCTCCTTGCATTTTAAAAGCATGATAATCCAATTCTAAAACATCATAAGGTAAAACAGTATATCCGGCACCTAACTTATTATTCACAATAGGTACTGGATTTTTTACAAACACATTAAACTCACTTTGCATTTGAGCTGTAATAATGGTGGTTTGACACAAAATAATGAGAACAATTACTGTTTTTTGTAATAAGTTAGCGAGTGCTTTCATTTGTTGTTGAATTTATATTTAAATTAATAATTCGTTTATTAGCTGCTTCTGCATCAGTATAGTCCGTAACTGATGTTTTATAGTTTTTAAGTTTATCTACATAAGATCGAGGTAGATAATATCCTCTAAAATAAGATTTTCCAGATAATTTGATGTCTTTCGTTGAAAATTGAGAAACTTTAATCTTATCCGATTGATTTCCACCTAAACATAAAATATTATCTTTTCCATTTCTTCCTACCACAAACGCCACATGTCCGGAAGTTTTGAAATTTCCGTTACTATCCAAATTGGTGAATACCGCCACGGCTCCAAAAACAGGTTCTGAAATTTTCACAAACTCTGCATGATTTAAGAATGTTTGAGAACCTGCGCTTTTTGTGTAGGCTGTTCCCGATTGCCTTAAACACCAATTGGCAAAACTGGCACACCATGCACTTGGGTCGCAATAATGACCGGATTTTTTATCGCCACAAGGACAAAAACTATTATGACCGCCATTGCGATGATATTCTATGCCCTTGGAATACAATGGTGCTTCACATTCCAGAATACCATCCATAGTCTTCGCCTCTGTAATGGCATAATGCACCCATGGCAAATAAGTTATTGTCTGTTGCTCTTTTTTCTTATCTACATCCGCTTTATCATCACTTTTCTGCTCTACCGGCGCAGAAACAGCACCGGACGGATTTGCCGCAACTTCTTTTGCCACAGTGGTTTCTTCCATCAATGGCACTTCATCATCAGCAGCAGCAACCTCTTGTGCCACAGTGGTTTCTTCCATCAGCGGCACATCATCAGTAGCAGCAACTTCTTGTGCCACAGTGGTTTCTTCCATCACCGGCAATTCATCATCAGTCGCTGCAATTTCTTCTTCACCGCCCTTCTCATCATCGGAAGTAACTGCGTATTCCTCTATAACAGAGGCTTTTTCGGGCGTGGCATTTATTTCCTCTGTGGGTGGCTCTACGTTTTCGGTCAAAGTGGCATCGGCAACTTTCACCGGAACTTCTGCTTTTATTGTATCCTCAACTGTGGGGCGTGCTGTCAGTATCGCCACAGCATCTGCCACTTTCTCAATCTCGGCTTTTGCTGCATTCACATTCAGCAGGGCGTGCGGATTTGCAACACTTTTCCAGTTCATCTTAAGTATTTGGTTATCAGTGTTTACTGACAGGTCTGTGTATTCACATAGTATTTTTGCGTTCCATATTTCTATCCAAAATAAAAATAAGCCTTTGTATGTGCCATCTCCCTGTGCGTCAGCCGATTGCAGAATGTAACGACTGCCCCCGTCACGCGGGTCAATGATGGTGTCGCCCACTTGCAAGTCGTTGCGAAGTGGCGCATTACTAATTGGGAGCGGCTTGTTCTCCGCACCACACGCACAATCAGGGCAAAATTCTTCTACTTTTGGCGGCACAGGCACTGTCACCGACTGCCAAGCGGAAAAAGGACTCGGATTTTTCTCATTGCCATTGCAAATTGCTTGCACGCGCATCCGATAGGTAATGCCTTCGTCCATGGCAGGGGATGTAAACTGATTGTCATAGATGTTTTCGTGCACTTTGGAATAGCCGGACAGAGGATTATTCACTTCCACCTTGAACGAGGTATGATTCGCTGCCTGCCGCCAGCGCAAATTTGCCCGATTCAGTTTTCGCTCAAGCGTAAAATTCGTAACACTATCGCATTTGCATTGATAAGTAAACGTGCGGATAAGGCTATGTCCCCCTTGGTCGAACGGAATATTGCCGAAGACATCGGATGCCGTCACCCGCCATGCGTATCTCATTCCCGGCTCAAAAAACAGCGTTGCCGGTTGAAGCACCAGATTAGTGTTCGCCTGCGTAGTCGTGTAAAATGTTGGCATCGAGGCTGCTATGACGTAAGGGTCGATACCCGCCACGCGCATTTCCCACATCTCAAACTTGTATTGTATGTTGCTGCCGGGCACACCCACCGTGGACGGCAACCACGAAAAAGTGAGCGGCATCCCCTGAATTTGCCCCATCTCGGCGTTTTCCTCCGGCGTTTTGAGCAAAGGCGGCTTGCCCAGCGCAATCCATCGCGTAGCACTCCCCCGATTGGAGAGAAGTTTCCCTGTAGTAAAATGCCGCACTTCCACCGTAAAGCGGTAATGCCCTTCGGGCAATTGTCCGGTGCGGTGATAGGCATCCTTAGTGTAGCCTTTGAATGCTAAGTTATTGATATTGAAATAGTCGGCGAGGTCGTTCCCAAAGAGCATACGCGCCTCCCCACCACTCAGGTAGATAGCCCGAGTGAGGATATTTGGAACAGTTTCGATGGTGACACCACTCATTGTTTCTATTTTTAAATGTAAACGGACAGGCACGTTATTTATTGTAACGTCCTTAACCAAAATAGTAGCCACCAACTGCTGCGACCCCGCCTGAACATAGTCTGACAACGAAAGCGAGTAAGGCGGCGTAAGTTGCGTAGTAACAAAAATAGGATAAGCCTGCTGCCCAAAGCCCGTCAGCGTGGAGCAGGCTATGAGAAGCATAAGAAAAACCCTATTTAGACTATTGTAACGCATAATTTCAATTTTTTAGCAGGGGATTGCGGGTCAAGCCCGCAATGACACCTTTAACTCATATAAATAACGCGGCAAAAGTAGAGGTCTTTTTCCACACCACCAAACATTTTTTGTTATCTTTTTGTTATCATTTTCATATCTTTTTGTTATCGTTTTCATATTGTTTTGTTATCGTTTTGTTATCATCGCTTGTGTGGTGCGTTTTCGGCAGGATTATGGATTTTATCGGTATCGTAGTGACGGGGTGCGCCCGCCCCGTTTTTTACAAAAAATCTGCAAAAATACTTTGTCAAATTAAAACAATAGGTATAAGCGTTATCAGTCTCCACCAAAGGGGGGAAAGTCCCTGCCTTGCACTTTCAGAGGGTAAAAATAGCCGGAAATTTTTATTTTTGCAAGTTTTCTATACCTCTCATTTTCAATGAATTGTTTTTTGAGGCTGAATTGCTGAATTTTTATTGCCGCCACACAATTTTTTAGAGGAAAGGTGCGTTTTTTTTTTGCAAGTTATTAATATCATTTGTTGTGTTTTATGCCTAATGTAGTGTAAAAATTACTACTTTCAGGCACATACTGTTGTACCAAATTTCGTAGCGATAATTGCCCGAAGTCCAACTGCCTTTTTTCTTATTGCCCCAACCTGCTAAACGTGTTTTTCCTTTTTTCGAAAGATATAGGTCACATTTAGTTGAGTAGCCTTGAGGCGAATTGATGCCGGTACATAATTCATCATTTTTGTAAAGTTTTTGATATAGTGTAATGGTTTGCTTTGGTTGTAAACTAATATATTCTATTTGCGGCACCAAAAACATTGAACTATGACTATACAATTTTTTCCCAAAATCCGTTTCAATAGAACCATCGTTATAAATATTTCCAACTCGCAATGTTTTAATAATCAGGGGCCAATTGCTTACTGAGTTTATTTTATTTTGCAGTTTTCTGTTTTCGTTTGTAAGTTCAGTTATCTTTGAGGTGAGATTTTGGTTTTCTTCTCTATTTTGTTGCTTTTGTTGTTGCAAGGTAATGTTTTCTCTTTGTAATTGAGAAATAGAGTTTAATTTGTGGCTAATTTCAGAATACACAAATTTTGAGACTAATACCAACACCCAGAACCATACCCAGCCCCAGTCCCATACCCAGTCCCAACCACTTTTGCTTTTTGGCTTCTGTCCATCAATCCTTCCCTGACTATCAATTTTTCCTACACGATTAATTGTTCCATCGTTATCAATGGAAAATATTGAACCGTCATCGCCTATTTCAAATTTATTTCTCATTACTATTATTGTTTATGAATTATTGTACCACCGTTTCCGATTTGAAAACTTTGTTGAGAATCAAAGATTTCATCAAAACACTCAAAATATTTAGCCTCATACCAATCGCCATTCAAAGTGTTTGTAGTTATCAAAGTATCTTTCAAAATTGGATAGTCATTTTTTAATTCTGATAATGAAAATGGTCCATACACTTCGTTATCCATATTGATGTAGAAGTTCATTTCTGTGTCATGTTTTGCTTGTCTTGGAAAGTTTTCTTCATTATAGGTTTCGTTAACCGCGTTGTGTTGAGCGATTTCCATCGTTAATATAATAATAGCAAAAATAATGCCCAGTATATCGCCTAACAATGGGGGTAAGCCCACAAAATCAGTAAGAAACGGCAGAATAAATAAAAACAACACCAAGAGCAGATAAGAACCTCCTGTAAATGTATTTTTTTTTCCACGACTTTCAAGATAATTGGCTTCGCGATTAAGCCACTTGTACTCCCACACAATTGCATAAATAAATAATGTGATAATGGAAAGGAATAGTGTTCCCCAAAATCCTTTTGTGTGTTTGCCATCCTCGGCACAGGAAATGTTGGTTTCTTTCGCCATGGCAAAAGAAACAACAAAACCATAAATATCAAAAGTTACGAATGAAAGAAGGTATATTTTCCATGCTTTTCGGTTGGATGGTAGCACTTGCGTGGCGGTGCCTTTGACTGTACGGAAAAAGTAGTCTTCTCTGACTATTTCTCCAAACTCATTGATTTGAAAATTTCCTTTTGACATTTGAAATTGATTTTAAAAAGATATAAAAAATTATTTTCCTTTTGGTGCATAAGGTACTTCTATGCTTGTTGTTACCTGCAAAGGGTATGAAAATATCTCGGCATTATCGCCACCTATTTCTGGATTGTTTGTATTGCAAACCAATGTGTATTGCGATAAATGCTTAATCAGTCGCGGCGTATAATTTGCATTGTCTCGATTGAGAATATCCAATGCAAGTTTAACTGCAATGATGGTTACAAAGTCAATATCCACCGAAATGCCCGGCTCAAAAGCGGCTTTTGCCAAGTCCTCTTCGTTGGTATAAAATTTTCGATTTTGAGTTGCTCTGCCGGACGTGTCGCCAAGCGCATACATGAAATCGGAATAAGTTGGCATTCCCTCCGGCAGACAATAAAATATTTCGCCTGCAAATGCGCGTTCCCAACAACCAATTGACATAAGCGGCATACCAATTTCTTGTGCTATTTGGTTGGCATACAAATCACCTTCTCTGTTGTCCGCGCCACCTATCACAATAGTGTCTTTATCACAAAATTCATCAAAAACAGAAAGGGGCACATCCTGAACCATCATATTTTGAGTGACTACTTTTGCCGTGGGATTGATTTGTAAGATGCGCTCTTTCAGTGCATCCGTTTTGTATTTGCCAACATCATACATTCCGCATTGGTGGCGGCAAAGATTATGATAGCCCAAAATATCATTATCAATCAACATAAAACGACCTACGCCTGCCTTTGCCAATTCAAGCGCAAACAGGCTGCCCACAGAGCCGCAACCAATGAACATCGCGCCCTTCTTTAGCATAATATCGGATTCCAAAATGCCGGTGTTTCTGGAAAAAACATCCAATTTCAGAGAGTAGGGTTCTTTTTTGCAGATAATATTTTCTGCATCAACGAATTGTAAGATATTTTTTTCATAATACCCTGTTAATTTGTTTTTTACTGCATTTTCCGGTTTTTCAGCGAATACTTCGCCGATTTCCACGAGATTTTTATACTCATTCTTTTTAGTCAAAGAAACTATATTGTAATAGTTTGTGTTTTCGACATAATAGCCATACAATTTGCCGGCGTATTTTTCCTGTTCTAATTCGGACGGGAAGCAAACCGTAGGCTGATTTTTTCTCTTAACTAATTGTACCATAATTTTCTTTTTTAATTTATTATAAATTCATTTAATTCAATTTCTTCATTTACCCATTGTTCAAACATACCTACCCACAAAAGAGCGTTATCAATAGCACTCACGCCCGAAGGTTGATTTTGTGGTGCTACATCCAAATAGTATTGACCGGAGAAATCTGTTTTTATGTATGGGATTTCGCTTGATATTGCCACCAATTCATTCAAATCGGGTTCTATAACATAGACTCGCAGTTGTTCTCTCTGTTCTCGGTAATTGCGGGCGTAGGTCAGTTGTAAAAGCCATTGATAATTTCCATTAGCTACCAATCCAACTCTAACCAAACTGTCGTCTGTTTCGAGCAAAGCATCAGGATATTTTGCGAGAATGGCATATTGTTCGTTTTCAAATAGTTGTGGTGTCACATCCTGCCAGTTTCGCATGTGAGTTGGTGGCGGCGGTGGCGGATTTGTAACAAAAATGGTGTCACTGTTTTGCATGTCCAGATATTCCAGCACTTCATCTACAGGTATGCCTTGAAAATAGAAATCGGAAGACAATTTTTTGATTTTCTTGAAACCTTGTATCCATAGAAAAATAACAAATCCAATGAAAACCAGAGCAAGAAGACCGGCAAAGGCGGGATGAGTTTCTGAAAATTCATCAACTAAAAATGCAATAAAATCATAAATGCCATGCAATATAATAGGAATACACACTGACAAAGCCATGTACTTATTTTTGTCAGGCAAAAACTTTGCATAAGAAAAATAATACCCCATCGCCACGCCAAATAAAGCATGCGCAGGCACGGCTGTTATTGCACGTGCGATGCCTATCTCAAAACCGTATCCAAAAACATACAGTATGTTTTCCAAAGTAGCAAAACCCAACGATACAAAGACCGCGTAAATAATACCATCAAACCGCTCACTAAAATTTTGATTTTCCCAAATCAACCAATATAGAAACAGAAATTTGTATAATTCTTCGGGAATGGCAGCCGCAAAAAACGCTGTAATAAACGAATCTACAAAATGGTTTCCCGTGTTCGGCTCTATTGGAATGATTGAACTGAATATGATGACACATATTGCAGACAATGCCCCCAACCCAAACGCTTCCAACAACAAACCCAGCGGCTCTTGCTCATATTTATCTTTTTGATAAATATAGAGGAGAATTAATGCTGTCGGCAGTAATGAAAGAATTAGCAAAATCAGTATCATTTATTTTAGAGTTTTATATCTTCTATCGATCCGCTTAGATTTTCTACCCAAGCAAACAACTTTTGAATCACTTCTATTCCGCTCACTTTATGTTTTGGAATGGTCTTGGAGAAATCCAAATAACTCTCGCCTTCACTATCTACTGCAACAGAGGGAGATTTTTTACCCCTACTATCCAACAAATTGCTTAAATCAGGATTAATAAAATACAATCTAATCTCGTGGCTCTTATCATAATCAGTCGAATATAGCAACTGAAAAGTCAATGCTTCAGATTCAATCTTTATTAGCTCATTGGTAATAACAAATGAAACTCTTCCATCTTCTTCCACATTTTTCTTTGCATTGGGAAAAGTTTGCTTGATTTGCTCCTCTTCGTTCTTATATAGTGCCGGATGCGTTTGATACCACTGTTTTTGATGTTTGCACTTATTTTTTGCGAGAGTTGCAACAAAAACTGCTAACGCTAATAGTGTGATAACTAAAAAGCCGATGATATTGACTGGCACTTGTCGTGTATTCAACTCTTCCGCCAATAATTTTTCTTTGAATTGGATAGTATCAACGCTATTCCTTGTCGCATCAGTTCTAATCGAATCACGTCCTGAAATAAAATCAGGATTTTCTTTTATCTCGTAATAAGAATGGGTTGTAACCCCCGTAAGAATCAATCCCAGAATGAAAATTAACAGCGATACATATTTTATATTTAAACACTCTGCAAGCATATTTGATAATTTCCCCTTTTTGTGATTCTTGGAACTTCCGCTTGACGCTATCTCATACCTCTTGTTGGTACGCTTTGATACGTTTTGAGGGGGGTGAGGATTTAATTGCGATTTATATTTTAGTTTGAAATAGTCGGGGGGTATTAATTCATCGCCCACTTCAAACTCAACGATTTTGTACTGCAAATGCAACGGATTTGAAACGTGACGCATTGTAAGGCGAAACTTCGGGTCAACATTCACAAGCCCTGAAATTGCCCCTTTGGGATTCAAACTTGCGAATGTGCGGTTTGTGTCATCGTCCGTACCCGAAAAAGTACTCATACTTCCGGGGTGCCGATGCCATAAGCCCAACAAATTTAATTCCTGCTCATATTGAGAGGCAACAGATTGAACTATATAATTGACGAATTGTTCGTCATACTCAAAATAAGCATATTGGAACGTGGAACGCCACCCGGGAGGCAAAACTTCCATCACAATCCATATTCCATTATCAAGAATATGACCTAATAGTATTCCCCCCGTTTCAAGAGGGTCTTTCCTGAACGTTTCATTTATTATAGCATTATATGCTTTATCTGAAAAACAGATATGTTGACATTGTGTGTTCATATTGTAATAAATCAAATTGTTATTTAAATACCGCTATGCTCGTTAAATTTTTCTTTTGGCAGGTCGCCTGTCCAGACCAACTCAAAAGCCATTAACCATTTTACAGCCCAAGCAATGACAGAAGCTGCAGAAGTTACTTTATTACCTGTTTTAATATCTCCTGCTTCGGCAGTACAAAGGTAGAGTTGGTTATTACTGTCTTTCAACAAGTGGTATGGTCGCCAGCCCAACCCATTGATTACCTCTTGAATATCAGGGTCAACGAGATAGATTCTTACTGAACTGCCCATTACTTGCTGTGGGTGATTGTTGTTATATACAGCCATAATGTGCCACGAAGAAGTAGTACCTATTATGCCTATATTCAACTCTCCTACCCACGCTAAACGATTATCTGCCAACTTTTCTAATTGAAAATGGGGGAAAGCACGTGCCATAGCAGCTTTTTCGGCAGCTAACAATCCGGGGTCTTTTTCATACCACTGGTCTAATGCCAATTTGCCAGGGGGTATTGATATACCCTGACCAGTACTGGATGTAACATTGCCTCTTGAACTGATAGGAATTGACCTCCCTTCCAATAGCTTACGTTTTAACTCTTCTCTTTTGCGTCTTAACGCTTCGTCATCATCGGCAAGTTTCCCTGCCGGAATTGTAATAGACTTGTACATAATTTTATAATTTATTTAACATTATTACTAATTCATTGTTTCTGTATTTTTGACAATAAAAATGGCGTGATAACAACTTGTCTAACTACAAGGTTACCACGCCTATCAAATCCGACAAGCCACATCACACCGCATACACGGCGTTCACTAACTTATCCTTGATTTGATAACTCAAAAAAATGAGTCTAAGTGGTAATTTTGTAGTCAAGAATAACGCAAAACGCTATTTTACATGTCCTAAATGTGCGGTATTACCGCTTTTTTTATGTCTTATTCAAAATCTTAATGGGACTTCTAATAAATACCAAATTTACATTTTGATTTTACAACAGAGCGAAGTCCATTTAAACTCTGTCCAAAATCGGGGGCAAAATTAGGCAAAATTTCTATTCAAACCAAACTTTTTTGCTGTTTTCAGCCCTCGGCATTTCTTTATGCAAATTTTGCACCTCTACCGCAAGGCTGGAGCCTTGCTTTTAACCCAACCCTACGTTGAGCCTACGCTGAACCGGGATAAGATTTTAAAGTCGGTAAAAAGTCAACTTGTCTGGGTTTTGGGCGGTGTGGAAAATGCCTATTACTTGTACCGTTTCAGTTCCTACAAAAAATAATATCTTATATTTCCATTTCATCACAAAGCGGATTTCTCGTGTGTCCGTGCTGGCGTATTCATCTTTTGGATATGCTGTTGGAAATGTAGATACCTGTTTTATAGTCTCTAATATGCCCCGCTCCACATATTTAGCTTGCTCCCAACTATCAACATCTGTAACGTAACTCACGATGTTTTGCAAATCTGTTTCTGCCACATCGGATAAATGTACGTTATATGTCGGCATAATTGTAGCCTAATTTTACGCACAAATCCTCTAAACTGATACTTTGCCCCCGTTCACATTGTGCAATTCCTACACTTACGCGTTGCCTGTATTGGTCGCGTGTAAGGGCTTCACCGTTGCCGGTGTAAGCGACAACATCAGCCTTATTATAAAATTTCCGCTGCATACGGCTGTACAATGTATCTCTGTCAGTATCCGACAAATGCTCAATTTCGTTGTAAATCGTTTCTAACTGTTTCATAACCAAATAGTTTAATTGTTATTACCAAACAAATCGCCTGCAAAGGTATGATTTTTTTTTAATTCCGAAAGCCGGAATTTTAAAACCTAAACCAACTTTTCATTTTATCCGCAGCCTGTTGAGCCAAAGGATTATTCACCTTGCGAAGGCGATTGTATAAATGAATAGTAATCCTGTTGTCCCAATTTTTATTAGTGCTTCCAAATGACGGACACCAAACCTCAATTTCTTCATCCATCCATTCTTGAAATTTGCTTTTGGCTTTTTTATTTTTTTCAATATACGCAAAAATCACTTGCAAATCTTGAGTGGCTAACAGCGTTTCTATTTTGTCTGCACCAACCCCACTTTCATCTGTGAAAGATTCAAAAAACAGGTAAAGGTCTTTTTGTTTCAATGTGTACGTCGGCACCTTTTTAAGTGAATCAATAAGTTGCCGGACAACATCCGCCTGATTGATAGAATCATACGACATCAAAGAATCTTTGAGAAGTCGAATTTTTAACAGTTCGGCATAATAAATATCCTTACTCTGTTTAAGATAATCAAGCCTCTCTGACATGTTTGCACAAAATTTTGGAAGCAATGTGGCATCCTTTTGTAACACAGAAACAAACTCCGGTACGCAAAAAGCATACGCTCCAACAGATACATTCAACATATCATCCTGAACAGACTTGATAATGCCATCATCCAATCTTTCCCCTTTCGCACATGACGGTGTGTGAATAGCGAAAATAAAACATCCCAATACTAAAATTTTTGTCTTCATTTTTATAATTTATTTACAATTTTCCAAATACCGTGGTTCAAATTTTTGCAACACATACAATTCCAACTCATGGTCGCCCGAAACCGTAACGCTTTCGACATACTCCCAATTATTCTTCTCGAAGTTGAATAAAAAGATGTCTACATCTGCCGGGTATTTAAATACATACATCTGAACCATATTATCGTTGGCTTGCTCTGCTTCCGGTACATCCATCCATTTGCTATATTTTTTATAATCAAATACGGCTTCCACAAATTTGAAATGTTCTGTTCCAAGTCGTTTAATAATTTTTTCTGTTATGTTATTGTCTGTACTTGGTGGAAGGTTCCATCGTTTCAGGGTATCTGCATTATTTAACCCACATTGCGCAAAATCAGCTGCCACAAAAAAAATTTTTATGTTCTGCAACATAAAATCAAGCTAAAAAATGGTCATTTTGGGAATATTCCGTGTATTTTTCGACGTTTTTTGCTGAAAA
>BBRT01000292.1 GCA_001417715.1 Candidatus Symbiothrix dinenymphae | reverse complement strand
ACTTATCACGTCCGCCAGACTGTCCGGAGGACTGATGGCTTCGTTCAGACTGTCTCTGTCGAGACCTTCGTAACTCTCGTCCGGAGTTATTTCGCCATTCAGATTGCCCGGACTGCTCACATAGCCCTGAGTGCCATCCTCAGGCAGTTCTTTCCGATATTCATTTTCGCGTGTAAATGCAAACGAGAAGTCCTGCTTAACATTGACAACGGTGTTTTTTTGCTTGTGAACTTGAATGCTCTTCTCCAAAACGGACAAATCGCCTTGCACGTCCGCCAATCTTTGGTTGATAAACGCCAGAGTGGTTGCGAATGCGCCATTCCGCTCATTTTCTTTTTCCGTGTTGTAGGTTTCTATCAAGTCGTAGAGAAATGATGCCCCGCGTGATTGGTTGGTCTCGTCCAAAGTGATACGAATCACCGACGAATTGGGTGCTTTCTGTTCGATGTGTAGCGCATTCAAATAGTGTTGCGCCACGAGTACAGCAGGATTTACCACGATGCTCACCGAACGCTCGTTGGTCAAACCATAGCCATCGTCACCGTCCGACA
>BBRT01000291.1 GCA_001417715.1 Candidatus Symbiothrix dinenymphae | reverse complement strand
CGGCGAAGCACGATTTCATTCGCTTGGACGAACTCGACATCGTAGATTGCAACGCCGGCGACCACGGCAAGGCTTTTGCCACGAATTTCAACCCCGACATCAACATCCGCGAGGTGACTCAAAAGGGAAAATATTGGGAAAACGGCAAATGGGTGACAACCGAGCCGCACGAAATTCATAAGCCGCTGAACTACCCCAACATAGGTGCGAAAGAATCGTATGTGATTTACCACGAAGAGTTGGAGTCGCTGGTAAAAAACTACCCGTCTTTGAAGCGCGCCCGCTTCTGGATGACGTTTGGGCAGGAATATCTGACCCACCTGCGTGTAATTCAAAACATCGGCATGGCACGCATCGACCCGATTCTGTACAATGGTGTGGAAATCGTCCCGATACAGTTCCTGAAAGCCGTGCTCCCCGACCCGGGCGAACTCGGCGCGAACTACACCGGCGAAACCAGCATCGGCTGCCGCATCAAAGGCGCAGACAAAACCGGCAAAGACCACACCTATTATATATACAACAACTGCCGCCGCGAGGATGCCTAC
>BBRT01000290.1 GCA_001417715.1 Candidatus Symbiothrix dinenymphae | reverse complement strand
AGGTTCCTCACCATTCAAATCCAACTTGACCGCTCCTATCCGCTCCGCGCCGCCGCGCCAGCCTTCGCGGGCATTGAAATACATCAGCAGCGATTTTTCCCAATGCACGACGTCCAACTGATAAATAATTGCCGAACGCCAGGGGATATTCGGGTCGGGTCTGACAATCGGATTACAATCGGCTTCTTCCCATTTCAGTCCGTCGCTACTCAACAACAGACGAATTTCCGAGCGTGATTTGCCTTCCGCATCAATATAAATCGGATTATAAAAGGCGACGTACCCGTTCCTGTAACCAAACACCTTAAAACCGCCACAGCCATAGTTTCGGAATGGCAAAGTTGTATCAGGCTCCAGAATAGGCTCTTCCCTTTTTACGAACGGACCCAGCGGATTATCCGCCTCGGCGCAATAAATATATTTGGGTTCCTCATAACCGGCATCTTTCAAGTAAACCGTACCGCCACTGTAATACATCCGATAGCGACCATCCGGTAACAGGATGACACAGGGGTTACGAGCTTGTATTCTTGGACCCTCACGTTCTTTTG
>BBRT01000289.1 GCA_001417715.1 Candidatus Symbiothrix dinenymphae | reverse complement strand
TCATATCTGCGCCGAGCAGAGGCTATTTTTTGTTGAAAACAAATTGTAGGTTTTGCTTGCGGTAGTGATGAAATTTACCATCACTGCTTATGAGCGGGATTTTTTCACAAATGGCTTGGGCAATAATTAGGCGGTCGCTTGGGTCGTTGTGATTTTCTACACGGTCAAGACCGGAAAAAGTAACAAGATGCTCCCGTTGGACATACTTAATTGCCATATTCCATTCTTTTTCAATAGAATCTACAATATCTTGTGCCGTTTTCCACCTTTTATGCCTAATTTTACCTGTTTGGAAAAGATGAATCATTTCTTTAACACTCTCAGAACTAATGTAGAGCAGATTAGAATAATCATCTAAGATATAACTAACATTTTTTGACAGCATATCGCCGTCATTAAGCAGTCGTACAAATATGTTCGTGTCCATTAGATAGCTCATAATTACTACTTATTGACTGCCCGCCAATCCAATACTGTCAATTCCCCTTTGGGGTGCTTTTCCCAATAATCCGTAAGTCGCCCCTTCCTGAGCGGCGCGGAGCTACTCTGCCC
>BBRT01000288.1 GCA_001417715.1 Candidatus Symbiothrix dinenymphae | reverse complement strand
GGGCTACGGCATTCGCGGCGCTATCTGGTATCAAGGCGAAGCGAACAGAAAAGACCCCGATTTGTACGTGAAAATGTTCGACAAGATGGTACGCGAATGGCGCAACCTGTGGGGAGTTGGTGAATTTCCGTTTTACTATTGCCAGATTGCACCTTTCAACTATGCTGACGGGCATCCAAATTCGGCGTATATCCGCGAGGCACAGTACAAAGGCTTGCTGACGCCCAACACCGGCATGGCTGTGCTGATGGACTCCAACAGTCCTTACGATATTCACCCGATCAAGAAGAAAAACGCCGGCGAAAGGATGGCGCTTTGGGCGCTGGCGAAGACTTACGGATGGGAGAAGATGCACTATCGCAGCCCCGAATACAAATTACTGACGATAGACGGTCGCGTGGCGATTGTAACGCTCGACACCTTCGGAGCGCCGAGCGGACTGACCACTTACGACAAAGACATCCGCAACTTCGTGCTCGCAGGCAATGACAAAAAGTTCCACCGCGCTACGGCTGTTTTGGCAGGCGACAAGGTGTATCTCTTTTCGCCCAACGTGCAAGAGCCGGTGGCGGTGCGCTATTGCTGGGACGACACCTCGCCGTCCGAGATATTTTCGCGGGATGGTAACCTTCCGATATCCTCGTTCCGCACAGACGAATGGTAATTCAATTAAAATTAACATAGTATGAAACGTAAATTGGCATTTTTTATTTTACTGGGCATCTTCGTAAACACCGGTCTTTATGCTCAGGTTTCTTTCGGGAAAGCCGAAAAGATTAACAGTGGCTGGCAATTTCATCTGGGCGACGTACCCAATGCACAGGCAGTTGGTTTCGATGCCGCCAAGTGGCGCACCGTCAATTTGCCGCACGACTGGAGCGTTGAAGGAACACTTAATCCGGGTCTTGCCGCCTGTACCGGCTGGCTGCCCGGAGGCATCGGTTGGTACCGTAAAACCATCGACATCCCGCAAGGCAAAACGGGCGACAGGGTATATCTTTACTTTGAAGGCGTGTACAACCGTAGCGAAGTCTTTGTCAACGGGCATTCCGTGGGCAAGCGTCCTAACGGCTACATCTCGTTCATGTACGACGCCACGTCCTACATTGAGGCGGGCAAACCTGCCGTTATTGCCGTGCGTGTAGACCACAGCCGTTCGGCTGACTCGCGCTGGTACACCGGTTCAGGCATCTACCGCGATGTGTGGCTGGTAACCTCCGACCCCGTGCATATCGCACAATGGGGCGTATTTTGCCGCACCAAATCCGCCGACAAGGGAAAGGCGGTACTGACAGTGGATACAGAAGTCGAAAACGGCTCGGATGCGAGTATCAACCTCACTGTGGTGCAGCAATTGTTCGATGCCAACGGAAAGGAAGTGGCCGCAGCATCGAAAAAGATAAGCCTTCCGGCAAAAGCCGACGGGAAAGTTACCTCGGATATGAATGTAGGCAAACCATTGCTGTGGAGTGTCGAGAAGCCGAACCTGTACCGGTTGAAAACCACCATCGTACAAAACGGAAAAACGATTGACGAAACGGAAACCGCAACCGGCATCCGCACTTTCACCTTCGACCCCGACAAAGGATTTGCGCTCAACGGCAAGTGGATGAAACTCAAAGGCGTGTGCCTCCACCACGATGCCGGCGTGCTCGGCTCGGCTGTTCCCCGCGAAGTGTGGAAACGCCGCCTGCTGACACTGCAAGAGCTTGGCTGCAATGCCGTGCGTATGTCGCACAACCCGCAGGCACCCGATATGTACGAACTGTGCGATGAATTGGGTCTTTTGGTGATGGATGAAGGGTTTGACGAATGGGAATTTCCCAAGTACAAATGGCTCGAAGCCTGGACCAAAGGAAAGCCGGGATTAGACGGCTCCTACGATTTCTTCGAGGAATGGGGCGAGCGAGACCTTGCCGATATGGTTCGTCGCAACCGTAAGCATGTATCCATCTTTGCGTGGAGCATCGGCAACGAGGTGGATTACCCTAACGACCCGTATTCGCATCCGGCTCTGGACTCCATCAGAATCAACCAGCCGCAGTATGGCAGCTACAAACCCGAACAGCCCAAAGCCGAACGATTAGGCATAATAGCCAAGCGGCTGGCAGCTGTGGTAAGGAAGCATGACTCGTCGCGACCCGTGACTGCGGGACTGGCAAGCCCGGCGATGTCCAACCTTACCGGATACCCTGATGCACTCGACATTGCAGGCTATAACTATGCGGAAAACCGGTATGGTATTGACCACAAAGCCTACCCCAAACGGGTGATTTACGGCAGCGAGAACGGCCATTCGATGTCGGAATGGAAAGCCGTTCGCGACAACGGGCATATCTTCGCGCAATTCCTGTGGACGGGCGTCGACTATCTCGGCGAATCCAAAGGATGGCCGTCGCGCGGATATTATACGGCACTGCTGGATTTCGGCGGGTTCATCAAGCCGCGCGGGTATTTCCGCCGGGCACTCTGGTCAGAAAAACCGGTGGCTTACATCGGCACTTACCCGGCACCCGACAACAAATGGGCGCTGTATATGGATGCAGCACCGGTTTGGAACTATGCCGACGGACAGAACATCCGCGTGGTATGCTACACAAACGCCGCCGAAGCCAAGTTGTTGCTTAACGGAAAGGAAACAGGAGCCACGAAAAAATACGACGACAACACGGGCATCATTGGGTGGGATATCCCCTACACGGCAGGCACGCTGGAAGTGGTGGGCATGGACGCCGCAGGGAACAAAACCTGCGAGTATGCCATCCGCACGTCGGGGCGCTCACATACGCTGACGGCTACGGCAGACAACAGCACCGTGTCGGCTGACAGGGGACTGGCGCAAATCACACTGAATGTGGTTGACGAAAACGGCGTACCGGTGATACTCTCGGACGACGAGGTAACCTGCACCATCGACGGTCCCGCCCGATTGCTGGGACTGGAAGCAAGCAACAATTCGGACATGGGCAATTACCGCGACAACGTACAGCGTGTTTTCCGCGGACAGTTGCTGGCTTACATAGAGGCAACAGGCGAACCGGGCGCAATAACCGTGAAGTTTACGGCACCGTGGCTGAAACCGGCAGAATTGAAATTAAACAGTAAATGAAGTAGATTATGAACCGATCACTATTCATACCTTTTTTTGTCATAAGTGTATTCAATACTTCTTGCGACAACAACTGTACTTACTCTGTGAAGACAATAGAAAGCGGACTTGTAACGCTCGATGGTAAACAAGATGAATCTGTTTGGTCACAGGCGGATTCAATCACTTCATTCGGCAACCCCTGGAATAAGGCCGTTTCACCTCCCACCTCACTGCGGATGTTAAAAGACAATCGGAATTTGTATTTCATCTTTCAAGTCATTGACAAGGAAATAGTGTTGGAACCCAATTTTTCCAATGAACGGGATGTGGAAAAAGAAGACCGTGTAGAATTGTTTTTTTCGCGAGACAAAGCGATGAATGATTACTATTGCTTTGAGCTCGATGCACAAGGCAGAACGCTTTCTTACAGGGCGAGTTATTACAGACAGCTCCATTTTGAATGGGAGCCGCCTTCCGGTTTTCTGTCCGCTGCTCAAATAAATTCCACCGGCTACACGGTAGAAGGTTCCATTCCCCTTGAATTTATTCACAGCATCGCTTCCAACGGACAAATCTATTTGGGGGCATATCGCGCCGAGTTTTCCAGACAAGGTGACACAATCGTTGAAAACTGGATTACTTGGGTAAATCCTAAAGTAGCAACTCCCGATTTTCACGTTCCTGCCTCATTGGGGCGTATGATATTGAGTGAAGAATAAAAAACAAAAATGGAAATGAAAACAGCAAGTAAGTGTTTTTTAGCAGTATGTCTTTTGTCAGGCTTCAATGCCTACGGTAAAGACGAAGTCCGCCCGTATTCCATCCTGCCCGCACCGCAGCAAGTGGAATACACCACCGGCTCTTTCAAACTGAAAGAAAAACTGACAATCGCGTTCCCATCAAAATTGGCAAACGAAGCAACACTGTGTAGAGACGTGGCGCGCCACGTCTCCGCCGCCATAAACCCCATCCTGCAAAAAGGCAAAAAATCAGGCGACATAACCCTCGTGTTAGATGCCTCAGTACTGCCCAAACATCCGGAGGGATATGTTTTGGATATTCAGTCGAAAGGGATTGTTATTAAAGCCAATGCGCCTGCCGGTATTTTTTATGGTATTCAGACTTTGCGGCAATTGCTTGGGGCGACATTGGAGGCATCGGCATCGGCGACATCAGCATCATCGGCGGCATCGGGACAGGCGATAGAGACGTGGCACGCCACGTCTCTACAATGTGGGACGATTACCGATTATCCTACCCTTGGCTGGCGTGCCTTTATGCTGGACGAATCTCGCCATTTTCAGGGGAAAGAGGTTGTGTTCAAACTGTTGGACAATATGGCTGCACTGAAAATGAATGTTTTTCACTGGCATTTGGTGGATGACCCGGGCTGGCGTATTGAAATCAAAAAATATCCCGAACTGACCAAAATCGGTGCTTTCCGCGATTCTACAAGTATGTTTTTTTGGAAAAGCGGTATTTTCGACGGCAAACCTCACGGCGGTTTTTATACGCAGGACGAAATACGGGAAGTCGTTGCTTATGCCTCTGCACTGCACATTACCATTGTGCCCGAAATAGAAATGCCGGGGCACGCCCAAGCCGCCATTGCTTCTTATCCGTGGTTGGGCACGATTGGCAAACCATTGAAAGTGTCCTGCGATTTTGGCGGCAATGATGTATTCAATGTAGCCGACCCCAAAGTGATTGATTTCTTTCACGATGTGCTCACTGAGATGATGGCTTTGTTTCCGGGCAGCGTCATTCATATCGGCGGTGACGAAATGCCGGGTCACTACTATAAAAATTCGCCTTTCGTACAAGAATATATGAAAGCGAACGGCATCAAAACGCCTATCGCCCTGCAAATTGACGCAACCAACAAAATGTCGCAATGGCTCACCGCCCGAAATCGCCACTTGATGGGATGGAACGAAATCACCGGCGCCAAAATTCACGCCTGGCAAGCGGATGAGGACTATGCTGCCGGACAACCCGAACAGCATCTTGCCCCCGGCACTGTCATTCATTTTTGGCAGGGCGACCGGGCACTCATCAAAAAAGCGATAGAAGACGGTTATGATGTTGTCAATTCATTCCACTCATATACTTATTTGGACTATTCTTATGCGTCTATTTCTCTGGAAAAAGCCTATTCTTTTCAACCCGTGCCCGATGGATTGACGGCAGAACAACAAAAGCACATCCTCGGATTGGGTTGCCAAATGTGGACGGAATGGACTCCTAATGCACAAAACGTGTATGGGAAAGTCTTTCCCCGCATCGCCGCTTATGCCGAAGTGGGCTGGACTGCCCCCGAAAAAAAGGATTACAACAGTTTTCTGAACAGATTGAACTATTTTCTGACTTCGTGGGAGCAACAGGGCATTCACTATGGGCAGGTTCAACCCATCACCGCCCCGAATTGGGGAGAAGCCCGATGGAAAGACCTGCCGGAAAATCCACTGATAGACCCCGAAGTTTACGGGCTGCCGGAATTGGTTATCGGCGACCCGCAAATTTTGACGCCCGGTAAATTTGACGCGCAATGGCATGCCTTTTTTCATGGCTTTTCGCATGATACAAAATGGCATACTTGGCTTTTTCATTCCGCTTCAGATGACGGACTGCACTGGAAGGATGTTTCCCACGAAGAAGGGGAAATCGGCATACAATACATTTTCTGCGATGGCGACCGCTGGATACAGTATTATACGGCAAACACGAGCTATATGAAAGACCCGGAAATGAGAAAAAAATATAGCACTGTAATACGTGCTCGGACAACGACAGATTTTAAAACTTGGTCGGAACCGGTTACGCTCATTACACCTGAACTGCCCAAAGAGCGCGAAGGCAGTGGCGTAGAAGCACGCAACCCGTGTGTGATACAATTGCCGGATGGTCGTTACAGGATGTATTACAGTGGCGGTACGGTTTTCTTGAAAGATGCCGGTTATGTCGAGCCGAAAAATATCTTCTGTGCGGAGGCTGATAATCCGCTGGGTCCGTTCATAAAAAGGGGAGCACCTATTCTGGAGCCTGATGTGAATTTGCCGTTCCGAAACTATGGCTGTGGCGGCTTCAAGGTATTTGGTTATCAAAGTGGCTACCTGGCTTTTTACAATCCTATTTATATTGATGCCGAAGACAAATCACGCTCGGAAATCCGTTTGTTGTACAGTCAGGACGGTCTGCAATGGAAAGAAGCCGACTGTAATCCGATTGTCAAACCCGACCCGAATATCCCCTGGCGCTCGGCGATTATTTATCAGCTGGATGTAGTGCATTGGGAAAAATCTTTGCTGATGTATTTCAATGCCCGCGAAGGCTGGCGCGGCGGTGCAGAGCGGATAGGGGCGGTCAAGTTAGATTTGAATGGTGAGGCACCTGCTGTGAAGTTGGAGAAACCATTTAATAACAAATAATAATTATCATCATGAAAAAAGGCATCATATTTTTTATCGCAAGTATAATGCTTGTCGGCTGTGCCGGGCATCCCAAAGTCCGTGAAGTATGGACACAAGAACAAGCCAACGAATGGTACAAACAATGGGGTTGGCTTCGGGGTTGTGATTTTATCCCCGGTACCGCTATCAATCAGTTGGAGATGTGGCAGGCAGAAACATTCGACCCCGCAACCATCGACAGGGAACTCGGCTGGGCGGCAGGCATCGGCATGAATTGTATGCGTGTATATCTGCATCATGTAGCTTGGGAAGTCGATAAAGACGGTTTCAAAGCCCGTGTCAGACAATATTTGGATATTGCTTCCAAACACGGCATATCCACCATCTTTGTCATTTTCGATGACTGTTGGCTGCCGACCTATCAAGCAGGAAAGCAGCCCGAACCGAAACCCGGTGTACATAATTCCGGATGGCTACGTGACCCGGGTGATTTACTTTTTCAGGATACTGCCTTGATTGCCGGACTTGAAGTCTATGTAAAAGACATCCTTGCGACCTTTAAAAAGGATAAACGCATTGTGCTGTGGGATTTGTACAACGAGCCGGGCAACAGCGGTTACGGCGACAAAAGTCTTCCACTATTGCAACAGGTTTTTACATGGGGAAGGACAGTCAATCCCTCTCAGCCGCTTTCTGCCGGTTATTGGCACGGCAGTTTGACCAATTTGAACACGTATCAGTTGGAAAACTCCGATGTCATCACTTACCACACGTATGAATCCGTGGAAGCGCATCTCGCTCTCATCAACAAACTCAAGCAATACGGTCGTCCGATGATTTGTACCGAATATATGGCGCGTCCCAAAAGTACTTTTCAAACGATTATGCCGCTGTTGAAAGCGGAAAATATCGGGGCTATCAACTGGGGTTTGGTTGCCGGAAAGACCAATACCATTTTTGCGTGGGATACTCCCCTGCCGGATGTTGCAGAACCGCCAATCTGGTTTTGTGATATATTTCGGAAAGACGGAAGCCCATACTCACAGGAAGAAGTAGAAACAATTAAAGCACTGACAAAATGATGAGTATGTACAAAATGAATAAACCGCTTGAAATAGATATAAATTAAAATTAAAACAAAAATGAAAGTATTAAGTAAGTGTTTTTTAGCAGTATGTCTTTTGTCGGGCTTTAATGCCTACGGGCAGGAGACAAAAAAAATACCAATCATCTATTCGTCCGACCTCTTTAATCCGCCGGCAGACCCTGATGACCATTATGATGTGGCTACCCTGTTTTTGATGCCGGAATTTGATGTAAAGGCGTTTATATTTGATGTGTCGAACCATTCGCGTAAACCGGAGGAATTTGGGCGCGTTCCGCTTGAGCAAATCGCGGCTATTACCGGTCGTCCCCTACCTCCTTATGCTGTTGGTTTGCGTCATCGGTTGCGTTCTCCCGAAGACCAAGCCAAAGAGCAGGCGGCGCAATTTCAGGGTGGGGTAGAACTGATTCTTAAATCCCTCCGCGAATCCGATGAGAAAGTGGTCCTGTTTTTAACGGGCAGTTGTATTGATTTTGCTGCGGCCTACAACCGTGACCCGGAACTGTTGCGGCAAAAAGTTTCCGCCGTATATATCAGTGCCGGCAACGGACCGAGCGGCACACAGGATGAGTGTAATGCCGGATTAGACCCCCATGCCTATCGTTGTCTCTTAAAAAGCGATTTGCCTGTTTATTGGTGTCCCTGCATCCCGAACGGCGATTACCGGCAGGCAACAAAGGAAGATGTACTGGCAAAAAACGACAATACCTATAACACCTGCTTCATCGCCCCCAATCAGGCAGAATGTTTGAAAAACGTTTCTGCACGGCTCCACAATTTTTTCAATTATGCTTTCACCGCATCTACCGAAGACCCTGTTCCATACTTGGACCGCACGCCCGACACGCTTACCACAAAGGAAAAATGGATTTGGAGTACTCCTGCTTTTTTCCATGCCGCCGGTCGCAAAATTTATGCACGGCAGGATGGCGGCTATATTGCCTGCTCGCCCCGGGAAGCCAAAAAACTGGGAATCAGCAAGAAAGAGGTAAAGGTGTTTGCATTTGACCCTGTCCGTCTTTCGGAGGTATCCGAAAGCTCCGCCAAATTTCCTGTTTTAAAAGGAGATTTGAAAGTGAAAAAGAGTTCCGTCAAGGTATTTCATTATATCCATCCCGATTACAACCATATTATGGTATCTGCTCTTTCTAATATTTTGGAAACAGAGAAGCACTTTCCTGTTTCGGTGATTTTCGATACGGATTTGGGACCCGATTACGATGATGTGGGTGCGTTGACTCTCCTTCATGCGTTGGCTGACAGCGGCGAAGCACGCATTTTGGCTACCGTTTCAAGTAACCAATATAAGTTTACAAGTATTTGCATTGATGTGATTAATCACTATTACGGACGTCCCTACCTGCCGATTGGTGCTCCGCTCACAGGGATGAATGCGAAGGGCGGACAGGTGATGGAAGATTTGCCTGCTCATTTTCCACATCGCTTGAACGAAACCTCCGATGTGCCTGACGCCGTGCAGATTTATCGCCGCATACTTGCAAGCGAACCGGATACATCCGTAGTGGTGGTTACGGTCGGCTTTCTTACCAATCTTACCGCATTGCTGCAATCGCCTCCCGACCAATACAGCCCTTTAGACGGCAAGCAATTAGTTGAAAAGAAAGTGAAACACTTAGTGTCAATGGCCGGTCAATTTCCCAAAGGACGCGAATACAATGTTTATATAGATGTGCCTGCTTCGGCAACTGTGTGTGAGCAATGGCCAACCAGCATTATTTTCAGCGGCTGGGAAATAGGCGATAAAATAGTTACAGGGAAACGTTTGAGAGAATCCGGCATACAAAACACACCGGCAAAAGAAGTTTATACAATATGCGGTCAGACACAACCGAAAGGGCGCGAAAGTTGGGACCAGACAGCCGTACTGGTTGCCGTACGCGGCACCGGCAGGTATTTCAACACCGTGAAGGGAAAGATAAAGATAGAAGCAAATGGCGCCAATTCATGGCAGGACGGCCCTAACGGGAAACACGAATATCTGATGTGGAAAATGCCTCCTGAAGCATTGACAACAGTGATAGAGGACTTGATGATGCACGAGGCTATTCATTAGGGCAACCGCATCAAATTTTGCGGAGGAAAAAAAACAAAAAAAAGTTTGGTTTGAATAGAAATTTTGCTTAACTTTGCCCCGATTTTGAACAAATAAAAAATTTTAGTAACATGAGTCAAACAAATGTAACAAGAAGACAGTTCTTAGGAACAAGTTTAGCGGCTGCGGCTGCGTTAACAATTATTCCGCGCCATGTAATGGGCGGAGTAGGATTTACAGCACCAAGCGATGCAATCACGCTTGGATTTATTGGTACCGGCGTTCAGTCCCGTGGACTTGCCAGTGAATTTGCCCGTCGCGCGCAGATAGTTGCTGCCAGCGATGTCTATAAAAGCAAATTGGACCGCTTTAAAGAGCACGCTGAAAAGGCTTTAGCCAGTGCAGGCAAACCGTCCAAAGGTATAAAAACGTATGTGGATTTCCGGAAGTTGCTTACCGACAAAAGCATTGATGCCGTAGTCATCGCTACACCCGACCACTGGCATGCTATCAATGTGATAGAAGCCGCCAAAGCCGGAAAGGACATCTATTGCGAAAAGCCGTATTCGCACACCATCGAAGAAGGACGCTTGATGGTGCAGGCCGTTGAAAAATACAAACGCATCAACCAGACCGGTAACATGCAACGTTCGTGGAAAAATTTCCGCAACGCCTGTCAATTAGTCAGAAACGGACACATTGGCGAAATCACCGAAGTGAAAGTAAGTTGCGGGCCTCATCCCAAAAAGTTTGACCTGAAAGCGGAAGCCGTACCGGCCGGTTTGAACTGGGATTTATGGGTTGGTCCGGCCGTTTTCAATGACTTCAACTGGGAACTGGCGCCTCCTGTGGAAAACGGAATGTTTCCCAACTGGCGCAACTACAAGGAATATGGCAACGGAATGACCGCCGACTGGGGTGCTCACATGTTCGATATTGCACAGTGGGGACTGGGCATGGACAATAGCGGTCCTGTCGCCATCTATCCGCCCGATGCGACGCATAAATACCTGACTTTGGAATATGCCAACGGCGTGAAAGTGACACATGAAGATTTCGGACGCGGATATGCAGTCAGATTTATCGGCACAAAAGGTGTCATCGACATCAGCCGCGATACATTTGAAACATTGCCCGGAAAACTCAGTTCGCATGTGTTCACCGACAGCGAAACCAAGTTGTACGAAAGCAACGACCACTATCAGAACTGGCTGGACTGCATCAAGAGCCGTCAGCAACCGATATGCACAGCAGAGATAGGTCACCGCACAGCCTCAGTCTGCTTCCTTACCAACATCGGTTATGAATTGAAGCGCCCTCTGCGTTGGGACCCTGCCAAAGAGGAATTTGTGAACGATGCCGAAGCCAACAAACTGCGTTCCGGTGAAGTGAGGAAACCATGGGCATTGAAAGTTTAAGTTTTTATAAATCATTTTAAATATTATCGCAATGGAAAAGGTAAAATTTGCAGCAGGCTCAGCCTATATCTCAGCACTGGCATTCATCATCGTATGTATCGACCAGCTATTAAAAGGCTATATGCCCATTGGTTCCGAGAAAGGATTCACCTATATCGCATTCGTAGCGTGGGCAGTCTATTTCTTTTCCGGCACAGCCAAAGACGGCATCCGTGCCGCCATCGGGTATGTCGTAGGAATCACATTTTCGGTAGGCATCGTCCTCTTTGCAGGACTGTTTGCCTGCACCCCCTTCTTCATGGTACCCATCGCCGTATTCATCGTAGTCTTCCCCGTGCTGTACCTCGAAAAAGTACCCTGGATAAACTACATACCGGCAATGTTCGTAGCCTCAGGCTGTTTCTTCGGCATCCTGAACTACGTGCCTGAAGCAACTTTCTGCACCGCGGCAACAGTAGAGCTCATCTACGGATTCATCGGACTGCTGTTCGGCTGGTTCGCCGTCATAGGAAAAGGATGGCTGTCGAAAGTGATTCAATAAACCGAGATTAGACATTTATCTTCGAAACAGCGGAGCGGAGTGCGGGGTAAAGTGCGCCTCACCCCGCACTGCGCTGTCGCTTGCACGGGGTTATCAAAATTGTACCCCATACGGGGTAGATTGAAGACCTACGGTCTTCCTTGTCGCCGTAAATTTGATGCGGTTGCCCTGAATTGGTGATTACAAATTTGGTAAAGCCATTAAATAAGATTACCTTTGTCGCCGAAATAATAATTTAATATTATCAATTATGACAGATAAAGAATTGCAAGAACTCCTTGACTATATGGAGGACTTTAGTCGAAGAGTAGATGAGGATCCGGAATTGGGCATACAGTTTCTCATAGAGGCGGGTATCTATAATGAGGATAGAAAGTTTGCCGAGCCATATAAGCATCTGGCTCTGCTTCAATCCACTAATTAATTAGCCGCGAATTATGTATTCTACTCGTCCGGGATTAATTTTAGGATTTCATGGTTGTGATGCATCTGTTGCTAAAGATGTGCTGCTCGGTAAAACTTTCCTGAGAGCAAGCACCAATAATTATGACTGGTTAGGTCATGGCATCTATTTTTGGGAGCATAGTCCTTCGCGGGCGATGGAATTTGCCAAATATTTGCAAAAACATCCAAGTCATTCAAAAGGTGCTATCAAAGAACCGGCAGTGATTGGTGCTGTAATTGATTTGGGAACATGTTGTGATTTGCTTGATTATCAAAGGCTCCAGTTGCTCAAAAACGGCTATCGGTTTGTAAAGAAAACTACCGTTGTTTCTGAAGAAATTCCCCAAAATAGAACGGTCGGCAATTTGGGTGACCTTTTACTCAGAGAATTGGATTGTAGTGTGATTGAGGCTGTACACAAATTCAAGCAAAAAACAGGTCAGTCGCCTTTTGATTCTGTCCGAAGCGTTTTTTACGAAGGCAAAGAGTTGTATCCCAATGCCGGATTTCGCGAAAAAGACCATATTCAAATTTGTATTAGAAATCCCAATTGCATCAAAGGCTTCTTTTTGCCAAGAGCGATGGATGAGGCATTCTTGAAAGTATGAAGTAAAACGGTTCCATAGTAAAAAAAAAATCGTACCTTTGCGAGCTATTTAAAGCGCAGATGAACAAACACATCACATCAATACTCATTGCACTGCTGGCATGCAGCACGGCGGTGGCGCAACCATATAGCGGCGGTGCGGGCACGGAAGCCGACCCTTATCGCATCTCTTCCAGAGAAGATATGGAGGCGTTGGCTACGGCGGTGAATGAAGGAAACAATTATTCTTTGGGCAAATATTTTTTATTAACGCGGGATTTAACCGGTACCGATGACACCATTCGGACTGTAATTGGCAACGGTTCTGGGGTCACGTCTTTTCAGGGTACGTTTGATGGTGGGGGGCATGAAGTGGCTGTAAATATAAACGTGCCACCTGCGACGTTGCAGGTTTTTGCTGGAGTGTTTGGTGCTATTAGGAATGCCACTATCAAAAAATTGGGTGTAAGTGGCAGCGTTTCTGCTGCTACTGCTGATTCAGGTTATCGTATAGGTGGAATTTGTGGCTATGCAACGGATAGTAATATCTCTGACTGTTATAATACAAGTAGTATTTCCACTTCCCATACCCATGTCATCCTCTACACGTTTTCTTGTTGCGGAGGAATTTGTGGTTCGTCCATACGTGGAAGCATCACTAATTGCTACAATACAGGCAGTGTTTCTTCTGATACCGAATATTCCGGAGGAATTTGCGGTATTGCCGAAAATGGAAACTTCTCTTACTGCTTCAATATAGGCAGCGTTTCTTCTGATGAGTATTCCGGCGGAATTTGCGGTAGCAACAATCATGATCGGATTAGCGATAGATGTAGTGCCTCTAATTGCTATAATACAGGGAGTATTTCTTCTATTCGCTCTGGAGGAATTGCAGGTTCATCTGAAGGGAAAATCTTTAATTGCATTAATAGCGGGAGCGTTTCTGGTAGTCAATGGTCCGGCGGAATTTGCGCTAATGCTAATACTATTTCCAATTGCTATAACACCGGCAGTGTTTCTGGTGCTTCTTCCGGTGGAATTTGTGATTTTGGACGCATCATCTCGCATTGTTACAATGCTGGTGATGTTAGTGGAACATCTGCAACGTGGACTGAGTGTGCCGGCGGAATTGTAGGATACATTCAGAAGAACATTTCTAACTGCTATAATATTGGTAGCATTTTTAGTCGTGCAAAGTGCGGCGGAATTTGCGGAGACGCGTCAAACAACGACATCAACGGCTTCTCGAACTGCTATAATATTGGCTGGATCTCTCGCCCGAACGGTGGAGGGGGCGGCGTTATTGATTATTCTGAAGCACTTGTTCATGATTGTTTTGCTGCCAACGACAGTGTTTCTCCCACAAGAACTGATGGACAGTTGTGGTCGGGAAGGGTAGTGAAAACTGTAGATAAGATGTTTGGAGGAAGTATCCAGAATTGTTATGCGTTATCTTCCATGCTACTTAATGGCGCAACCGTAAGCAGTTCAGACCCAACAAGCAATCATGGTGCGGATGCGGAGTTTTCTGATTTCCAATCGCAAACATGGATTAAAAGCAAAATGCCATCTTGGGACTTTACCGATGTTTGGGAGATGCCGTCAACCCTCACAGGTGAAACTCGGGGCTTGCCTATTTTCCAAAATCAGCTTCACTTCGATGGCTTTTCTTCCTTACAATCACAATCTTTTGTAGAGGATACTTTGGATTGGGATTTTACCGATGTTTGGACGATGTCGGACAAAGGCTCTGTGTATCAGGGATTGCCGATATTTAAGAATGAAAATACCATGTACAGAATAATAGCAGATGCAGGCATAGGTGGTAGCATCTCTCCAAGAGATACAGTAGTTGTTGCAGTCTTCAAAAATCAGACTTTCAAAATCACCCCCAATCTTGGCTACGAAATAGACACAGTCCGGGTAGATGGCAAAGATTCCACCTCCATCGTTTCTGCCAACGGTGATTCTACATACACCTTTACAAATGTAATCAACAACCACACCATCTCCGTAACATTCAAACCAATCACCTACACCATCTCCTACGAGCTAAACGACGGCACCAACCACCCCGACAATCCAACAACCTACACCGTAGCAAGCGACACCATCTTCCTACAAAACCCCACCAAAGCAGGCTACACCTTTACAGGCTGGTCAGAGGGCAACGGCATCATCCCCGCAGGTAGCATAGGCAATAAAACGTTTACCGCAAACTGGACAGAAAACATTATTGAACCACCTGTGGAGCCGGAACCACCCATTGAGCCGCCAGTGGAGCCGGAGCCGCCCATTGAGCC
>BBRT01000287.1 GCA_001417715.1 Candidatus Symbiothrix dinenymphae | reverse complement strand
CGGTGGCTACCGGTTAGACATCCCCGAAATATTCGCGCACTTCAACCGCAGCTTAAACGAGGGTAATTTCCCGGACGACAAGCAAGACCCTGATTACAAACGGGCGAGGCGGGCGTTTTTGGTAGGGTTGGACAGAAGCGTCTCCCCCATCCGTCAAGCAAACAGGTGCACGGGCTGCGGGTCATGCGTAAAAGACTGTCCGCAACGTATAGACATTCCGGGGCAGATGCAGAGGATTGATAAGTTTATCGAGGCAATGAAGGTATGATTAGGATTAAAAGACTGTCTGAACTAGGATTTGTAGGATTAGAAAACAGATTATAGGATTAAAAAACAACGTCAACACATAAAAGACGGTGTTTTAATCCTTAAATCCTTTAAATCCTACTAATCCTAGTTCAGACGTTCTTTAAGAGAGATTATAAGGATTGAAATATTAAAATATGATGTATCAGGACGCAAATAATATGCTGAAAAAAATCCGTATCATTGCCGCCGTGTTTTTTATCGTCTCGCTGACGCTTCTGTTCCTCGATTACACAGGAACGTTGCAGC
>BBRT01000286.1 GCA_001417715.1 Candidatus Symbiothrix dinenymphae | reverse complement strand
CAGATGCGGCAGAAGGTGCGGCATGCTGTAGCAAGTCTGAAACAGAGGTTCCGGAAGCCAACGGCGTTCCGGCGTATGCGATTCTCAACAAACCGCAAGTTGATTTGAGTAAGTTTGCGAAGGACGGCGACTGGATTGTGCTGTTCGACGGCAAATCGTTCAAAGGCTGGAGGGGCTACAACAAAGATGCTATGCCCTCGCGTTGGGTTATCGAAGACGGGTCCATCAAATTCAGCAAGTCAGGCGGCGGCGAAGCGCAGGAGGCTGATGGTGGCGACATCATGTTTGACTACAAATTCAAAAGTTTTGAGTTGAGTTTCGACTGGAAAGTGGCGAAAGGCTCCAATTCAGGTGTCTTCTTCCTGGCGCAGGAAATCAAGGGGCAACCCATCTACATTTCCTCACCGGAGTACCAGATTTTGGACAATGCCTATTATCCGGATGCGCATGGCAACCTCAAATCGGCTTCGTTGTTCGACATGATTCCGGCTGCTCCGCAAAATGCCAAACCGTTTGGCGAATGGAACACGGGTGGCATCCTCGTTTACAAGGGCACCGTTGTGCACAAACAAAACGGTGCAAATGTGGTCGAATACCACCTCTGGACACCCCAATGGACAGAACTGCTGCAAAAAAGCAAATTCAGCCAAGCAAAATGGCCGCTCGCTTTTGAACTGCTGAACAACTTGGGCGGAGCCAACCACGAAGGCTACATCGGCTTGCAAGACCATGGCGGTGATGTGTGGTATCGGAATATCCGCATTAAGATTTTGGAGTAAAGCGGGGTTTGGGATTGTGGTTCAGACAAATCGTGGTTCAGACTCCCACCTCATTCCGTTCGCACAGTGGAAACAATCCGCAACCTTCGCATTTGGGTTTGCGGGCGATGCAGACGTAGCGACCGTGCAAAATCAGCCAGTGGTGGGCTACAGACCAGTATTTCTTGGGGATATAGTTGGTGAGTTCGCGCTCCGTTTCCAATGGTGTTTTGGAATTGTTGGTGAGACCGATGCGGTTGGCAACGCGAAAAACGTGCGTATCTACCGCCAATGCAGGCACGTCAAAGGCGACTGAAGCAACCACATTGGCTGTCTTTTTGCCCACGCCGGGGAGCGTTTGGAGTTCGGCGATGGAGCCCGGCACTTTGCCGCCGTAGTCAGCAACCAATTTTTGCGCCATACCGACTAAATGCTTTGCTTTGCTGTTGGGGTAAGTCGCCGTTCTGATGTATTCAAAAATTGTTTCGGGGTTGGAAGCCGCCAGCACTTCGGGCGTCGGGAAGTCGCGAAACAAGGGTGGCGTGATGATGTTTATGCGCTTGTCAGTACATTGAGCCGCCAAAATGGTAGCAATCAGCAGTTGGAATGCGTTTTCATAATGCAGTTCGCTTTTAGGAAGCGGCATCTGCGTTTCAAACCACTCTATCACTTTCTTATATCGTTCTTTTTTTGTCATCTTTTTTTTTATCTGTCATTGCGGGCTTGACCCGCAATCCCCCGCAATACATTGCTTCGTTGCCCAACATTCGGCTCTCTTTCAGGGGATTGCGGGTCAAGCCCGCAATGACGATGCTATGTAGCAGCCTCAAACTGTTTCAAAAATCGCACATCATTTTCGGAGAACATGCGGAGGTCTTTTACTTGATATTTCAGGTTGGTGATGCGTTCGATGCCCATTCCGAGTGCGTAGCCGGAATGGATTTTGCTGTCGATGCCGCAATTTTCCAATACATTGGGGTCAACCATGCCGCAGCCGAGAATTTCTACCCAGCCGGTGTGTTTGCAGAACGGGCAACCTTTGCCACCGCAGAGATTGCAACTGATGTCCATTTCCGCGCTTGGCTCGGTGAAGGGGAAAAAGGAGGGGCGCAGGCGAATTTTCGTGTCCGAGCCAAACATTTCTTTCGCAAAAAACATCAACACCTGCTTCAAGTCGGCGAAAGACACGTTTTTGTCGATGTAGAGGGCTTCCACCTGGTGAAAAAAGCAGTGCGCGCGGTACGAAATCGCCTCGTTGCGATAGACGCGTCCCGGACAAATGATGCGAATCGGCGGCGGAGTCTTCTCCATCACGCGCGTTTGAACGGACGAGGTATGTGTCCTGAGCAGCGTGTCGGCACCGTGCTGTACAAAAAAAGTGTCCTGCATATCGCGTGCGGGGTGGTCTTCGGCAAAATTCAGCGAGCCGAACACATGCCAATCGTCTTCTATTTCGGGACCTTCGGCAATCGAAAAGCCCAAACGCGCAAAGATGGTTTCAATTTCGTGCTTCACTATGGAGAGGGGGTGGCGCGTTCCCACATGGTAGGGGTGCGCGGTGCGGGTCAAATCGAGTTCGCTGCCGGCATCGCTGTGGTCTTCGAGGCTCACTTTCAGGGCGTTGAATTTATCCTGCGCCTCTGTTTTCAGCACGTTGAGACGTTGCCCGATTTCGCGTTTTTGTTCGGCAGCCACCTGCCGAAAATCGTCCATCAGAGCCGACACAGCCCCTTTTTTGCTCAAATATTTGAGGCGCAACTGCTCCAATTCGTCCGCATTGTGCGCAGTCAAATCCCTGATTTCATCCAAAAGTGCATTAATTTTATTTATCATATATCCTTGCTTTTTTTCGGGGGCAAAGTTAGTAAAAAATTGCTTACGAAATTTTGGGGGCAGAAAATCGGACTAAATCTTTTTTTTCAGGTGCTATGTTTTGCAAACGGTGTTTTTGTCCCGCAGGGACAAATATACATAGCCTTTTATCCCTACGGGTGGGGTGTTAAAAAGATGGATGTTTTATGAATATTGTTCGTTCATCATTTGTTTTTATCCCGTAGGGTGGGGTGTTAAAAAGATGGATGTTTTATGAATATTGTTCGTTCATCATTTGTTTTTATCCCGTAGGGATTGTAGCTCGGTAGAAAATAGAATCGCCCCACCCCCCATTTCAGCATCCCGTAGGGATGCAACCGATTGCGGATTATGTTGCATCCCTACGGGATGCGGGGAGAAGGAGAGGTATGATTTTCTACCGAGCTACAATCCCTACGGGATAAAAACAATTTTAAAATTACCGGAAATTGCATGACACGATATTGCTGTCCCGTAGGGACAAAATGTTGGTAGAAAATGCCCATCCCCCTACCTCATTCGTGCCGTAGGTACGAAATATCAATGTCGGTGTATCATATTCCGTCCCTACCCTACGGGATGAAAACAGAACGCAAAAATTTCATCCGATTGTAATCTGTTTGACACCCCACCCTACGAGATGCAGAAATGCAGGGCATTCCATAACTAAACTCTAAACTCTAATAACTAAACTCTAATTCTACCGAGCTATAATCCCGGGATAAAACACCGTTTGCGAAATAATAGCACCTGAAAAAAAAGATTTAGCCCAAAAGGATGCCGTAGTGATATTTGCAGACAAAAGATTATCAAGATAATCGCGGTCTTGGTAATTTTTTTATTCAGTGAAAATCAATTTAAGCATAACTCCTCCGGCGAATAGACAGGATAATTATATTTTTCAAGTAAAACATTGTAACGCACATCGTTAGCGTCTTCGGCGAGCGTGAAAGCACCTGCCCATTTTTTTGCAAAAGACAGTTCCGCATTGGAATTTTGGCTTGCCACATTCCCTTTGCCGTATGCAGGACGTATCGTTGCCAACAGGTATTGTATCACCTCTATTTTGCTGTCTGTGTCCAAGCCGGACAACGCTTGCAGATAATTGTCTGCAACGCGGGAATGCAATTTTGTCTGAGTTGCTGTTGCCATAATTTTTTTTTTCGGGGCAAAGGTACGAAAAAGTTGTGAGTTATGAGTTATCCGGGTCCAGGTCACCCGCCCTTTACTTCACAGCCTCATGCATCATCAAGTCCTCTATCAGTGTTGTCAGTTCTTCAGGGGAGGTTTTCCATGTCAGGTATTCGTGTTTTCCGTTGGGGTCTTCCTGCCAGCCGTTGCTGCCGTCCGGGGCGATGGTTGCTTTTCCTTTTACCGAGTTGAAATATCTGTCAACGCCGCGTGCTGCAATGAGGACAGAGGTTTGGTCCCAACTTAATCCTAAATAAGCCTTTTTTACTCGGTCGCGGGAGCATACCAAATAAGATTCATGACATGGGGAATCAATGTTGGTGGTGGCAACAAGGCGGTCGCCACTGGGTATTTTAAATCCTATTTCGTAGCCACTGAAAACAATGCGGGTTGGCCACTGCTCAAATACAATCACTGAAGCAGGCACATCCACATAAACATTGTATTCACGCCCTGAGGGAAATGCTCCCGCCATTGAGGACAAAAATTTCACCTTCTTGGCAACCAATTGTTTGCCGTCCAGAGGACTGTATTGGTCAGGCTTCGATTGCAGCAAAGCACCGAGATTTGTAAAAAAGCCGGTTGTGACTATCACTACCGAAGTGTCAGGTTGGGCAGCAAGCACCCTGCGATAGACCTTCACAGCGTCTTCGGCATCGGCAGACGATTTTAGTTGGTGGGGGTATTTGTTTACCAACGCTTTCGTCCACGGTGTATCATGGAAGATATCCGGCTCGTTCGGTCCTGTGAGTGGGGCGCCAATAGGAATATTAGGGCGCCCATAATAGCGATTGGTCAAATCAATACAGGGAACAGACAATTCAAACATATTGCACGCAACAGTTGCCACTATCTTGAGTTCGCCACTGTCTGCCAGCGCATGAAGGATTGTCAACGCGCCCACATCACCATAGTCGGGTCCTATATCCGTATCGAAAATCACCGAAACAGGCGTATTTTTACTCTGTCCGCGCGAATAACCGGTTATTCCGCACGAATAAACGGTGAGCATGACAACCGCACACATTAGTACTGTCCAAAATCTTTTCATTTTCTTAATCATTTATTTGTTATATAATACTTTCTTCATGTTTTTATCTGGTTACAGGCAGATGCATCATGTAATTTTCGATGATGGGTTCGAGTTCTTTGTCCGTCACCTTTTGTATTAAACGGAGATGGGTTCCGTTTTCGTCTGCCGTCCAGGTATTTTTAGCCTTGTCGTTTATGTGAATAATCCCTCTTTCGGTTGAGAACCAGGGTTCAGTACCTTTAACGGCAACCAGTAAAGCCAGTTGGTCCCAACTGGGACGCCCTTGAGGTTCACCTTCTCTCATACAAATGGCGAATGCTTCTTTTACCGGATTGTTTTCTACAGGCATCTGTATCACATCTTTGCCGGTAAAAACCTTTAATCCTATCTCAAAACCACTGAAAATTATCTCGGTTGGCCAGTATTTGGCAACAGTTATTGCTGCCGGAACATCAAGACCTACATTATATTCACCTCCTTCAGGAAACCAGCCGGCCATGGATACCAGAATTTTTACTTTTTTTGCCACTAATTCTTTACCTGAAAGCGGACTGTATTTATCTGCATCCGACATTAATAAATGGTAGAGATTGGATAAGAAACCGATGGTGCAGATGACAACACTTTTGTCGGGCTGTTTACTCAGAATTTGGCGATAGAGCTTTACGGCATCCGGCGCATCCGATGATTTAGCCGTTGCATGTTTGTATTTGGTTGCAATTGTGTCCAAATAGTTACTCTGTTTCTGATAAGCTTTTCGGGATGGGGTATTTTCATCTTTCGATACGCCGACAGGAATTTCCGGACGGTTGTAATACGTGTTATAGACCTCAATACACGGAATAACATCTTCATCTCTGTTGCACGACATGGTTGCCAGGATGTTTACATCGCCATCATCCGCTAATGCGTGAAGCATCGCTATGGCGCCTACATCGCCGAAATCTTCTCCTAAGTCGGTGTCGAAAATCAGGTTTACCGGTTTTACATCGGTGTTGTTTGGTTTGCCGCAACTTACAAGGGCAACCATTGCTAAAAAGCAACTGCTTATTACAAAAAAATTCTTCATACTATCTTTCATTTTTAATCATTTATATATGAAATTTTTACCTTTGCTCTGCTTAAACATTCGAAGTTCTGTCCGTCTGCATAGTTTTTAGTTGCTGTGAAAAACATGGAATAGGTGCCGTCTTCCTCCTCAATAAGAGATAATGGAGTACGCAATCCCCCTCTGGCGATCCACCAACGTTCAATCTTGGCTGCCAAGTCGATGTAACGCATATTAGACCAATGAACACCATCATAAGAGAGCAAATATCCTATTTTACGGGCTTCAAGACCATCGACAATAGCGATATACACACCGTTTTTTAATTGCACTACAATGGGATTCTCGGCATGTGTATGTACAGGATTAAGTTTCGACATTCTTGTCCATGGACCGTCCATTTTGTCGGCTTGCGCCAAGCCTATCAGCCATTGACAATGAGCCAGATCCTGCGTGGTGGCGCTACCGTAAAAGGCATACCATTTCTTACCTATTTTATAGGGAAAAAACGAATCAAGACCTTGCAAACCTTCCCATGCATCTTTAGACGGGTCGTCGTAACGCATCAACACATTGGTCTCTTCCCAAGGACCATCAATCCCGTCCATCCCTTTTACGGTAGATACGGAATGTTGTACGATGGCATCATAGCCCATATAAAATACATTCGGCTCATTGGGCTTTGCTTTGTAGTAGATGTAAAACATGTGCCAGCGGTCGTCGTCTTCATTAAAAACCACATTAGACCCCCACACGGTAGCACGTTGTGAACTTCCCGTGAAGTCAGCATCCGATTTACAGATGGTTTCTACTCTTTGCCAGTCGATGCCATCACTTGATTTCCAATGTCCAATCTGCATTCCTATCCAATTAGGATCTCTTGCCATTTCAGCAGTGAATAAATGATAGATGTTACTGACTTTCACCACACAGCCGCTTTCAAAACCATATTTGATATCTTCCGCAAAGGGAGAATATCTGTTGATTACCGTATCATTGCATGCAATAACCTCAATGTCAATGATTTTTTCACCATTGCCAATCAAGCGGGGCTGAGGAGCGCAGGATACACATAATAGTGTATATAACACTGTTTTACTAATGTACTTCATTCTTTTATCTTTTATTTATTTTAAATTTTTATACCTTCGTAAACCGTAGAAGTTGCAAACCTAACCCTGTATTAACAAACGTTAGTTTGATTTTGTGTAGTCCCGTGCTCAAATACACAGGACGAACCATATCCGTCCACACAGCGGCAGCCCAATAGTTGTCGGTGTAAGGGAGTGCAAAGTTACCAAAATAATCCAAAAGATCAATAGTCAGGTTACCTGCGGTGTTGCCCGCACCCGTAGCATTACTAATAGAAATAAGATACTCTCCGGCATCCACCACATTCACTGTATAAACAAGCCAGTCATCGACATCTGAACCGGCGACATCATTTTGTACAGCATAACCGCTCAGAAGAGGGGCATAGCCAACATAGACTCGACAACCGGGATCGCCCCGATTCGCTCTATATGCCTGGGCTGCGCCGTTTGTATTACCACCGACTTTTTTGTGCCAAGCCTTATCCTCTCCGCCATAATCGAAGTCGCTTGCGGGAAATTCGCATACTTGGGCAGCCGAAAGTGTGTGAGGAATTTGAGTAACGCCATAAGTACCCATCAGCGCAGGAGTAACAAATGCCGGGTCAGGAAACATTCGCGTCTCGTTCATGTAATCGTCGAACGCTGACTGAGCTATCGTTGTAACTTCTATCACATCTGCAACAAGCAAGGTATCAATGCCACCCTGCGGCAATAGATGGTAAGATACGTTCACCTTAGTGGTTGCTCCGGCTGCCAAATCATGGAATATAAGCATGGGTGTATTGGATTCTTCCCTCAGTGTGTCATTGGTTTCGTCGGGATAACTGTAGCTTGCACCGCAAAAAGTGTACATATCGGGGGCTTCTATACAAATGGCAATGGCTTGCGATACGGAAGCGGAAAGTGTATTTAAAACCACCATCGCACCTTTATCTGCGTCCGTGAAAGGCTTTCCGGTGGCTTCCACCGGTATGGATTTATTGCCGTGCTCGTCTTCGGTATAAATCTTAAAGCGATAGGTGTTCGCAATGGTGAGATTACGAATGTCCACCCACGAACACACACTGTCTATCACCAATCGCTCAGTGCCGTATTCCACCACCGTCTTTTTCGCTTTCGACAGAAGCTTTGCCATCTCTGCAGCACTCGGACGACCGGGGTACAAATCAATTTCTACCCTTTCGTCACCCGCTCTCGTACCGGTCTCCACAAACGCCTGGTCGTATCCCGCAGGATACACCACTTCCTTATTGACCATCTCTTTGATGTTGTCATACATGTCATTGTTGCACGAATAAAGCGCTGCAACAATTCCTACCAAAATCATACATTTTTTCATCTTTATTTATTTTTAATTTGTAATTCGTGTTTTTTTTACTCTGCTTTTCTCCCATATAGCGTTATCTCGGACAAAGAATTAGCGCTCTGAAGACTACCGCCATAACTTTCATCAAATGGCGCAATCACCTCGTATCTGAACCAGCGAGTCGCGGGTGTAAAGGTCGCGCTGTCGGGATACATCAGGGACTCGTCGCCGAGCTTCCCCATACGGACGATATCCAAAATAGTCGCTGACGGCTCAGGCACCGGAATTTTTATCTCGCTGATTTCTACCCATTGACCGGAGGCGTCGTTTACAGGATCGTCATCATCGCCGTTCCAATAATACATTTTGTATATCCCCACATTATTAGTCAGGTAGAGATCGCCTCTGGGATTGGCGGCAAGTGTCGTCGGGTCAAAGAAACGCCTCTGATGAGTGACAATACGGCTTAGCTCGTATTTATCTCGAAGGTCTATCATAAAGTTAAAAGGAACATTTATAGGTAGATTATTAGCAAAGTAAGCGTAATTTGACGGATGCAATTCGTCATTAACGAGTCCATCAATGACAAGCTCGTTCTTCCCGTCATACACCCCCCCGTTTGACATAGCTACCCCTTCGATAAGAACGCCGGGGGCGGGCAAGACCCACTTGCTTTTGTCGAGCTGTTTATCGGTCTTCAGGCGTATCATCGTATCAATACTTGCGGTACGGTTGCCATAGAGGTCTTCAACAGTTACCTGCACACTGACCGGTTCCGATTCCGAAAGATTCAAGCCGTTGATAAATTGCCGTTCGACGTCTTTGTTTGATGAAATCACCTGACGGATAGAACGCTGTTGCCCATTATCGGGATAGCTGAAATCCACATACACGTTAACATCCCTCTGGGTGCTATCCTGCTGCACGATGCCATCCTTCTGCCACACGTTTTCCCAGGTTAGCAGTATGGCGCCGAAAGCGGGATATACGTTCAGCGAATTTGCCACTCGGCGGTAGGCAGGCTCCTCCGGCTTCACTTTAACAGACAGCACTGTCGATTGATTGCCCGCTCTGTCTAAGGCATACAACTGAAGGGTCTGTTCGGTGGTATCAGGCAAGCCGAACACCTCCAAATAAGGCGCAAAAAACGACACGGCAGACTTTATCAATTTACCGTTCGTAGCCGTAAATGAAGCCTCAATACTGATAACATCCTCATCAGCAGGAATCTCGTAAAAAATCCTGGCACCGCCGGGAAGCGCCCATACAGTATCAAACACCGGCGGCGAAGGCGGAGTAGTATCATCCGAAGAAATCCCAAACCGTCCCCCCTCCTCGCAGGAATAAAAACCCGCCACTACAACAAGCAATAAAATTGCTATTTTCCTAAAATTATTCATAATCTATAATTTTTAAATTTTTAATATCTAAACTCTAATATCTAAACTCTAAACTAAACCTACCATCCCGGATTCTGAATGAGTTTGGAATTTTTATCCAACTCGTCCGAAGGGAGTGGCCAGAGGTTATCTCTCAGTGTAAACGTGCGATCCTGCAAGAGTCTCTGCTGGAAAAATCTATCAGCATCCGTGCCGTCGTAGTTCCAACCTATTACGGGCGATGTAAACTCCTTCGGCGCTCTTTTGCATCGGAGCATATCCCAAAACCGATGTCCTTCAAAAGCAAACTCGTTACCTCTTTCGTTAAGGATAATGTCTCGCATTTTGAGTTTGTCGCGATGATTTCCATAAGCTGCCGCCGTCACATAGCTGCCGGTGTAGGCAGCTTCCACGGTTGGAATGCCCGCTCTGGCACGCACCGTGTCGATGGCAGCCCACACGCCCTCGTCCGGAGCATCCCGATACTCATTGCGCGCTTCGGCTTTCATCAGATACAAATCTGCCAAACGGATAATCGGTAGCGGATAGAACCGCATATTAGCCCATAGACCTGATTTGCTGTCGGGATGTACTACTTTTTGAGCGCCAATACCCGTCCAGAAGCGGTTAGTACCACCGTAACTGGCACCGGGATAACCGTTAAAGAAGCTCGTCGGGATTCGGACACTGTGCGCGCGCCAGAAACCGCCGGTAATACCCATATCGGCATAGAAGCGCGGCTCCCGGTCTAAATAGAGCTTAATGGTGGGTTCGTTGTGCTGCAGGAAACCGAGAAATTCTTTGGTTAGTGTTGTGTCCGGCGTACGCGTGATGCTATACATGCTGTCGCGGTTGAACGTGCGGTCTGCATCCAAAGGAAGTCCGTGTTTGGTATAAAACCTTTCTACCATTTTAAAGGTAGCTCCCAACACATTTCGGGAGTAAGACCGATTGTTGGTATTACCAATAAAGGTGTTAGGCAGCACAATGTTGGCATCAGCAGCCACTAAAGATTCTCCGGTGAGACTGGCGGGACTGATATTGGACTGTCCCCATATCAGTTCCTTGTTCCACGGATCAGTGATAACCCATCTCAAATCATAGAGTGTCTGTAGTCTGGGATTTAATCTCATATCGCTAAGGTCGTCCGTCCACATGCGTTTGTCGTATTTGTACAACTCCACTCCGTTTGCCACGCAGAGCGTAATGGCTGCATCTACGGCTTCTTCTGCATCTTTCCATTTGTCTTTTGTGGTGGCGGCGTTATCCTGCGGGAAAAACGGCTTCCCGTCACTATCGTAGAAATCGAAGTAATCAGTGTTGCCGCTGTAGAACGGGCTTGCTCTGTAGAGAAGCACCCGCGCCTTGATAGCTGCTGCCGCCAATCGGTCTACCTGTCCGAGGTCATTGCCTTCCTTTTTCAACATAAGAGCCGGAATAGCTTCATCCATCGTCCGGATGATATAGCCAAAACAGTCGTCTATTTTGCTACGCATCACAAACTGACTCTGCGGCTCGGCGTCCGGTGAAGCCGCCGCGTCCATGATAGCGATGGGACCGTACTGCCGCAACAGCAGAAAGTGATAATACGCTTTCAGAAACTTTACCTGCGCTTTCCAATCGGCTGTTTCTTCGCTTTTCATGTCATGCACCCCGTCTATCCGTTCAATGAAGAGATTGCAGACATTGATGCCCTCATACAGGTTATTTCCCAGACCGGTGTAGGGGGTGGGTGGGGTGGTGGGGCGCTCGTTCGACCGCCATGTTCCCAGTATGGGGTCATCGGCTTTCTGGAGCCTTCTCATAATATGAATACCCTTGTAACGGTCGGTGGTGCTTGCGTTATTTACTTCAGCATTCACCCATTCATCACCCAGCAGCCATGAGGACGACCTGTCCTCTTCATGCGGCATGTAACTATATGACCTTGCCAGTGCGTTATAAGCCTCTTCCCGTACGGTAAACAGATTTTCAATGGTCATGCTCTTGTCGGGAACGACATCCAAATAATCGCTGCACGCCGGGAAGACGAATATCGCAGCGATGATTGTTTTATAAATATTTTTTTTCATATTCTTTTTTTTTATATATATTATTTAATCATACTAATCAAATTAATCATATTAAAATCACAGTTCAGACATTAAAATGAAAGTTGCAATCCCACATTAAACCTCCGATTAAGCGGATAGCCCATACCGCTGTTGCCCATTTCGGGGTCCCACTGCTTGAAGGGGCTTACCACAAACAGGTTTTCAATGCTGAAGTAAGCACGGAGGCTTTCCATTCCAACCTTTTTGATGCCCGAGAAGGTATATCCGGCTTCAACGGTCTTGAGCCGCAGGAATGAGCCGTCGCGCAACCACCATGAAGACAACTGCGTATTGTTCTCTATCGGGTCTGTTGACAAACGGGGCCAGAAGGCATGCACGTCCGGATTGGTCTCTGTCCATGCGCCGCGTGCCACGATTGCCAGGGCGTTACGCCTGTTCGTGAAGGGAGCGATGCCGACAGGGTCGATGAAGAACGAGACCCTTGCATTCCCCTGGAAGAAGAACGACGCATCAAACTTTTTGTATCCGGCGGACAGTCCGAAGCCGTACTGTATTTCGGGCGTTGTGGGATAACCCATGGCAATTTGGTCACTCTGATCTATCTTGCCGTCGCCGTTGATGTCCGTATATTTGATGTCACCGGCTTTGGGAATACCTCCTAAATTGGTTTGTGAGGGAGATTGTGCGACTTCGTAATCGTCCACAAAAAGCCTCTCTGCCACCAACCCCCACTGCTGACCGGCACTGTGTCCTTTCCGGTAGCGGTAGGCATCGGAATATTGCGGCTCGTCATATTCTACATATTTATTGGTGGCATAAGTCATATTGGCACGTCCCGTTAACCAGAAATCTTTGTTAAAAAACTTCTGATAGTCAATAGAGCCATCTATACCCTCCGATTCCATCTTGCCGACATTCCCAGATATCTTGGCTTCCAAGCCTGAGGTTGCCGGGAAATTCACACGCGGCATGTAGATATTGCTGCGGTTTTCTTTGAAAAAGTCCACCTGAAATTTTAAGGGGGAATTTTGCAACAAGCCTAATTCCAAGCCGATATTGTATTTTTCGGATATTTCCCATCCGATATTGGGGTTGGAATACTGGTTTATCTGGTAGCCCGGATAATCTATCCATAAGCTCTCGCCCCATTTGTAGCCTCTATTGTCACCACCGAGCTGCATATACGAGAGGAAGTGAAAACGGTCACTCCTGCCTGCAATGGCGTCGTTACCGACTAATCCCCAGGTGAATTTGAATTTCAGCAAATCAACTATGTCCTTGGCGGGCGACCAAAACTGCTCGTTGGAAACTATCCAGCCCGCGCCGACCGAGGGAAAGAAACCAAATTGCTTGGAGCCGGTAAATTTCTCCGAGCCGTTGTAGCCATATCCAAATTCAGCGAAATAACGGTCGTCGAAATCGTAGGTTACGCGCCCCGAATTGCCGACATTTCGTTCGGGCAGGGTCTCAAACAGGGTGCCGTTGTTCACGGCAAACAGATTTTCCTGCACCATCAGCACGGTCATGGCACCGACGGAATGCTTGCCGAAAGTACGGTTCCAGTTCGCACGGGCTTCAAAATAATACTTGACGGAAGTATTGCGGGCAGCGTCTGTTGGACCCAATGTGTTGCCGCCTTGACCCGGGTTGAGGCTGGACAGTTTATATACATCGGTAAGCTGATTGTAAGATTCTACTCCGTAATAAAACGGCTTATAGCTTCTTTTGTTCCCATATTTGCTCCACGTACTGGCGGATACCTTTGCCTGAAATTTCAGTCCCTCGGTGATAAAATCCAAATCCTGCAACAAGGTAGCCTGCGCGGTAATGGTACTTTCGTCTCTCGTTTCATATCCCTTTACCAATTCGGCGTAAGGGTTGCTTTTCAGACCTGTTCCGTTGAGGTCGGTATTTCCGAACAGCGTGTGTTCCGCCCAGAGATGTTCTTCGTCAGGCAGATATACGGCGGGAAAATCCACCGGGTTGGCTTCTATCACCATATTGAAAATATCGCCGGCCGAGGTGGCAGGACCCGTATATTTCTCGTACCTCGCCTGTATGCGGGTATCCAGGGTGGTAGAAGGTGACAGTTTGAATATCACATTGTTGCGGAGATTGAACCTGTCAATATTGATATTGTTGTTGAAATTGTTCCGCTTATCCACTTTCAGCAGCCCGGTTTCGTTTTCGTAGCCTGCCGACACGAAGTAGGTAGCTATTTTTCCGCCGCCCGATACATTCAGGTTTGCCTTCGTGTTGACAGTCTGCCGGTTGAACAGCATATCATACCAGTCCACATTGGGGTAAATCATCGGATTCTCGCCCCGCATGGTTGCCTGTATTTTCTGCTCTTTGTAGAAGGCTCCCTGTGTAGGGGCACGCGACAGGCGCGCCTGATTGTACAGCTGCATGTATTCCACGCCGCCAATCATTTCGGGGAGCTGGGTAGGCGTAGTCACATTGACGTCCACACGCGCATTGATTTTCACTTTGCCTTCATTTCCGCTCTTCGTGGTGACCAGGATAATACCGTTGGCACCGCGTGAACCATAGAGCACCGACGCCGAGGCATCCTTGAGGATAGAGAAGCTCTCGATGTCGTCGGGCGTCATGCGTGCCAAATCATCGGCGGTGGATTCAAATCCGTCAACCAAAATTAAGGGTGACGAAGCGTAGCCAAAAGTGGTAACACCGCGCACAAAGAACTGGGCATTGTCCGCACCCGGTTCGCCGCTGGTCTGATAGGAAATCAAACCCGGAATCTTACCGGCAAAAGCAGCGGTAAGATTGGAGGCAGGCACCCGCAGGTCGGAGGCTTTAATCGTCTCAATGGAGGCAACCACGCTGCTCTTTTTCTGCTTGCCGAACGCCACCACCGTCACTTCGTCCAACTCACTCGCTTTGGGCTTGAGCGGAATCACAAAACTCGCCTTGTCGCCCACCGGCACAGTGTAGAGGTCATACCCCAAAAAAGAAACTTCCAAAACATCCGTCGGCGAAACGTCTATTTTGAACGAACCATCCAAGTCAGTCGCCACTCCACGAGTAGAACCTTTGATGGTGATGTTGACTCCGGGCATCCCATCACCGGTTTCATCATACACGAAACCGGTAACGGTCTTTGACCGTGCCGAGGCATTTGTGACTTGTGCCGCCTCCTGCGGCACTTCAGCGCGAATACTTTGCCCCCCCCCCCCCCCAAGCGCACCGACCCTACACCAGCTCTCCGCCACACTCTCCCACTTTTTCGCTT
>BBRT01000285.1 GCA_001417715.1 Candidatus Symbiothrix dinenymphae | reverse complement strand
GCCATTTATCATCCCTGGAATTGGCGCGGCTGGTGGAATTACGGAACCGGCGCATTGGGCGATATGGCTTGCCACATCATGCACCCGATTTTCAAAGGATTACAATTAGGTTATCCGACAAAAGTACAAGGAAGTTCAACTTTATTATTGACCGATTGCGCTCCTACGGCACAAAGCGTACGCTTAACGTTCCCCGAACGCCCCGCAACAGGCATCAAGAGTTTGAAAAAATTCCCCGAAGTGGAAGTATATTGGACAGACGGCGGTATCCTTCCGGCTTTGCCGAAAGGTTTTTCCGGCAGATAAACGATTAGATATCGACGGTCCGGTGATTTTCCACGGTAGCAAAGACACCTTGATTTGCAGCTGCAATGGCGGTTACCCCTGGTTGCTTTCAGGCAGAACACCAAACGTTCCGCCAACACAACGCGAAGTCACTCTTTCTCACGAAATGGATTGGGTACGCGCTTGTAAAGAAAGTCCCGAATCGCGAGTGAAACCGGCTTCCGATTTCAGCGAAGCAGGTCCTTTCAACGAAATGGTGGTAATGGGCGTGTTGGC
>BBRT01000284.1 GCA_001417715.1 Candidatus Symbiothrix dinenymphae | reverse complement strand
TGTTCAAATCTTCGGGACTTATGTTGAAGGGTTTGCGGGTCCATGCTCGCAATAACGGATATGTAGCTACCTGATGATTGCTTAATTAAAGAATGTAAACAATTATAAAATACAAAGATGAAAAAGTTAAATTTGAACAGTTATTAGAGGCCGGAGCACATTTCGGTCACATGCGTAGAAAGTGGAACCCGGCGATGGCTCCGTACATTTTCATGGAGCGCAACGGTATTCACATCATCGACCTCCACAAGACGGTGGAATTGGTGGACGATGCCGCCAATGGGTTGAAACAGATCGTGAAATCGAATCGCCGCATTTTGTTCGTGGCTACGAAAAAGCAGGCGAAACAGGTGGTGTCGGAACTGGCTACATCCGTTGGGATGCCTTACGTGACCGAGCGTTGGCCCGGCGGTATGCTCACCAACTTTCCGACCATTCGCAAGGCGGTGAAAAAGATGAGCACCATCGACAAGATGGCTACGGACGGCACTTTCGCCCAGTTGTCGAAGCGCGAAAAATTGCAAATCACCCGTCAACGTGCCAAATTGGAAAAGAACTT
>BBRT01000283.1 GCA_001417715.1 Candidatus Symbiothrix dinenymphae | reverse complement strand
CCTGAATGGCTCCGGCAACTATTTCGCTTGCAGAAGCCGACATTTGGTCCACCAGCACCACCAATTGATTGTTGGCAAATTGACCCGTCCCGTCCGAAACGGAGACAAAAGGCGAAAAGATGCGCCCTTTGGCGCTGACAATCAACTTGCCGACGGGTAAAAATTCGTTGACGATTTGATAAGCCGCCTCAAAAGCCCCGCCGCCATTCATCCGCAAGTCGAGGATGAACGCTTGGCATCCCTCGGCTTGTAATTCCGCCGCCGCCTGCATAAATTCATTGTAAGTGGAATGGCTGAATTTATCCCAAATTTTGATGTAACCAATGCCCTCAGCTATCTGAAACGCCGCCCGAATAGTCATTTGCGGAATATAATCGCGCCGGATGATGTAATTTACAATACCCGGCGCATCCTTGTGCAGGATGCCTAACTGGACGGTGGTGCCCACATCGCCGCGCAGAGTGTGCAGTGTGGACTCTTCCGTGCGGTCTTCAGCGGTCAATGGTTTGCCGTCGATAGCGAGAAGGCGGTCGCCGGGGACAATTCCCGCTTTGGAAGCCGG
>BBRT01000282.1 GCA_001417715.1 Candidatus Symbiothrix dinenymphae | reverse complement strand
GCGGCTTTTCGGCAGCCGTTTATACGCAAACCACCGACGTGGAAGGCGAAGTAAACGGGCTGATGACTTATGACCGAAAAGTGATTAAGGTGGATGAGCAACGCCTCCGCGAAAAAAACAAAGAAGTGATTGCCGTCTTAAAATAATAAAAGGATTGCAGCATTTAAAAATCCTGTCAATCCTTTAATCCTGAAAATCCTGATTCAGACTATTCATACCGCAACGCCGTAATGGGGTCGAGGGCAGCCGCTTTTTTGGCAGGATACCAGCCGAAGAAGATGCCTATGGTGGCGCACACTATAAATGAGATGGCTATGGCGGTGATGCTGACCATGAAGCCCATATCCAACAAAAACAATGCCAATGCCGATAGCAACAGCCCTACAATGATGCCGACGATGCCGCCCGCCAAACTCAATATCGCACTCTCAATCAGGCATTGACGGAGGATGTCTTTGTTTTTTGCGCCCAACGACCGCCTCAGCCCTATCTCACGTCTCCGTTCCGTCACGGTAACATACATGTTGTTCATGATGCCTATGCCGCCCACACTCAGCGCAATGG